>PKYX01000038.1 GCA_003132825.1 Acidobacteriaceae bacterium | reverse complement strand
GAAGAGGCTCGAGAAGTCAGGTCATGTCAGGCTCAACTTCAGTTCTCAGGCCTCAGCCGTCGGTGCCGAGCTCGAACCCGGCCAGGAGGCGGGAGAGAGAGCTTTCTCGGCCGCGCCGTTCCTGCCCTTTGCCAAGGGCAGCTTCCGGACGCCGAGCGGCAAGGCGGAACTCTACAGCGAGTCGCTCAAGTCCCAGGGGCTCGACCCGGTTGTCGAGTTCACGCCGCCCGGCGAGTCACGGCACGGGTCCGAGGCCAAGTTCTTTCCCCTGGAGTTGCTGGCCCGCAAGGCCGACAACTTCTTGAATTCCACGTTCTCGAATCTGCTGGTCACGCAGGAGATGGAGGAAACAGGGTTGCTCGAGATCAATGGTCGCGACGCTGAGGCGCGCGGAATCGCCTCGGGCGACCAGGTCCGGGTGTTCAATCGCCGGGGAGAGATCGTTTTGCAGGCGCGCGTCGACCAAACCGTGCAACCCGGGGTAGTCTCGGCAAGGCTTCATTGGGCTAAGCTCAGTCCCGGCAAACGGAACATTAATGTGCTGACCTCCGAAAAACTTACCGACCTAGGCAACTCCGCCACGTTTTATTCCGTCTTGGTTGAAGTGGAGCGTTTCAAACCGGTGTTCTGAAGCGATACCTAGAATCAAGCACTTGGACGGTCCGTACCGCTCTACCGTATAATTGCCGTTTTCCATACTCCCGCAGGCCGAGGTAGTAGCGATTCTCCGCGTTCATCACGATAGCCCTGCATTCGCCAAGGGCAGGTGCGTTCGGGCACAGCCTCTCGTGGCTTACCCGTCAACTCCATCTCCTTCATTTACATTCTCTTGGAGGGAAGGTGGGTGGTCTTTATTCCATTGCGTTTTGGTTCTCCTACTGCTGTGCTCGGCAGGCCTCGGGCAGCAGGATCTGATCGTTGACATTCAGGTTCACGGCAGCCGAAGAATTCCGCAAGAAACCGTCAAGGCCCGAATTTTCAGCCGGGTCGGCGACGTATACGATCAGACGGCGATCGAGCGTGACTTCAACTCGCTGTGGAATACGGGATACTTCGAGGATATCCGGTTTGAGCGCGAGGAGACCACCAAGGGCTGGATCATCCACATTTACGTCAAGGAGCGCCCTACGATCCGGGAGATCAACTACACCGGACTGAGTTCGGTCTCGACCAGCGATGTGCTCGACCGCTTCAAAGAGGCGAAAGTGGGGCTGTCTCCGGAGAGCCAATATGATCCCACCAAGGTGAAGAAGGCGGAGGTCACGATCAAAGAACTGCTGTCCGAACACGGCCGGCAGTTTGCCACCGTCCGCACCGAAGTTCATCCCATTCCGCCCGCCGCGGTGAGCATCACATTCGTGGTGAAAGAAGGCCCCAAGGTCAAAGTGGGCAAGATCCGCTTTGTGGGCAACAAAAACGTCCCCAGCCGCCTCCTGCGCGGCGCCATGAAGAACTTGCGGCCGGTCGGGCTCCCCCACTCCATTTTCCTGGAGAATCTGTTTGCCAAGGCCTATGACGCCACCAAACTCGACGAGGATACCGAGCGGGTGCGGGAAGAGTATCAGAACCGCGGGTACTTCAAGGTGATCGTGAATGATCCGAAGACGGAGATCCACGATACCGGGCACCACGGCCTTCATCTCCCGTTGCTCCAGGCGGGCCCGGGCAAAGCCGTGGATATCACCGTGCCGATCGAGGAAGGCGACAAGTACCGCCTGGGCGGGATCACATTCAAGAACAACAAGGCGGTCCGCAACGTGGGGGCCCTGCGAGCCCAGTTTCCCATTAAAGACGGGGACACTTTCGACCGTTCCAAGGTCTCGAAAGGACTCGAGAACCTGCGCAACGCATACGGAACGCTCGGCTACATCAATTTTACCTCGATCCCGAACACCACCTTCGATGAAGACAAGAAGTTGGTTTTCCTCGACGTTGACCTGGACGAAGGCAAGCAGTTCACGGTGCGACGCATTGAGTTTACCGGGAACACCACCACCCGCGACAAGGTGATCCGGCGCGAGATCGTGCTGCAAGAGGGGCAGGTGTACAACGAGCGCTTGTGGAAGCTGAGCCTGCAGCGCCTGAATCAACTGGGCTACTTCGAACAGCTGAAGCCGGACGACCCCAATATTACCGATCGCCATTTGGACGAGAACGACGGGTCGGTCGACCTGACCCTAAAGTTAAAGGAAAAGGGCAAGAACAGCATTGGCCTGACCGGCGGGGTGAGCGGACTGGCCGGAACCTTCATCGGCCTCAACTACAGCACCAACAACCTCCTGGGACGCGGCGAGAGCCTGACGGTGCAGGCCAACATCGGGAATCTGGAACGCGACCTGACCTTCGGCTTCACCGAGCCCTATCTGTTTGATCGCGCGCTGCAGGCCGGGTTCACGGTTTACGGGCGGAAATACAATTATAACCAGGCGCGCGAAGAGGCGATTATCACCGGCCAGCAGGTCAACGTGCCGCAGGCCTTGCTGCAGAACCTGCAGAACTATACGCAATCGAGCAAGGGCTTTACCCTCTCACTCAGCCACCCCTTGCACCATGGATTCAAACGGGTAGGAATCTCCTACACCTTCGATGTGTCCTCGCTGGTCACGCTGAGCGATGCCTCCAAGAACTTGTTCACCTATTTAGAATATGAGGGCATTAGCGGGCCCAATTCTCTCAACGGGATTACCACCAGCAAAGTCGTCCCCAGTTTCTCGCTGAGTACGGTGAACGCCTCCTACCAGCCCCACAGTGGCAGCACCTTCACGCTCGCCGCGGAGATCGCGGGCATCGGCGGCACGGTCCACTCCATCCGTCCGATTGTCGAGTACAAGCACTACATTCCGGTGCAGAAAGGCCGCAATGCGCTCGCCTTCCACGTTGCGACTTCTTTCCTGAGCGGGTACGGCGGCGACGTGGCGCCTCCGTTTGAGCGCAATTACATGGGCGGCGAGAATGACCTGCGTGGGTTCGACATCCGTTCGGTCTCCCCCGTTGCCTACCTACCCAACCGGGGATCGATCACCCTGCAGAACCCGGACGGTTCCCCGATTCCCAAGAACCCGAGCAACCCGCTCCTCGGCGCCTGGACGGTTCCAATCCCCATCGAACAGATTGTGTTCCCGGGCGGCGATGCCAGCTTGGTCACCAACTTCGAATACCATATTACGATTGCCGGGCCGGTTGTTCTGGCCCCGTTTGTGGATATCGGACTCGATCCTGTCGTGCGCGATTCGCAGTTGCGCATTACGCCGCAGCAGGTAACTCTGTTGAATACCACCCTGTACGGCTGTCCGGCCCTGGATGCTGCCTTTAACTGCGTGGGCAGTGAATTCGAGAAATTCGGGTCGACCCTTCCGCTCGCCAAAGATACGAACTGGACCCCGCGAATGTCCACCGGCTTGGAATTGGAAGTGTTGCTGCCCATCGTCAACGCTCCGTTCCGCGTGTACTGGGCCTACAATCCGATACGTCTGGATACGACCAGCACGGGACCGATTCCGATCACCCGCTCGATGTTTCCGGCAGGAGGAGCGGGCGACTACACCTACCAGCAGGCAATCGCGACTTATGCGCCCGATTTTCTACTGCGCGAGCCGCTNNATGACCTTTGGCTTAGAACCTTCGCCCCGGGGTGCTTCTTGACAGTGTGTCTGGCGGCAGCCAAACTCGAAACAGGACGCCCCGGCTCGGAATTTCCACGTAGGTCAAATGGATCCATCCTCCATCTTGGACGAGAACGTTGTTGCGATATCCGAGCGACCCGCTTCTCGGGAGAGGGAAGCAGGCGAACCCTCGCCAACCGGCGAAGGCCCGGGCGATGCTTTGCGTTTTCCCGGAGAGGACGGCGGTCGGTCGCTTTCCGAGATGGCAAAGCTCGATCTCGAGGCAACGCTGCAATTGCTGGCCGAGAGAGCCCAATCCATCACCGGGGCGTCGGGGGCCGCCATCGGGCTGCGGCAGGGCGAACAGATGGTCTGCCGGGCCAGCGCTGGGCCATCCGCGCCGAAGCTTGGAGCTCGCTTCGAAGTGAGTTCGGGCCTTTCCGGCGAATGTGTCCGCACGCGCCAGCTCC
>PKYX01000309.1 GCA_003132825.1 Acidobacteriaceae bacterium | reverse complement strand
AGGGAAGACGACGACGATCGAGATTTGCGAAGGCCTGACTGCTCCCGACCACGGGACAGTTGTGGTGCTGGGGCTGAACTGGGCGACCGGCGCAAACGAACTGCGCCAGCGTATCGGCATTCAGCTGCAGGAGACGCAGTTCCCGGACAAGCTAACGGTAGAAGAGACATTGCGGCTCTTCCGCAGCTTTTATCGGCGTGGGATCACGGTGGAGGAGTCGATCCGGACGGCGCAGCTGGAGGAGAAGACCCACTCCCGCGTGGGGGGACTCTCGGGCGGCCAAAAGCAGCGGCTGGCCATGGCCTGCTCGCTGGTGGGCGATCCTGAGCTGCTGTTTCTNNGAGGCGGAGCGGCTCTGCGACCGGGTGGCGATCATGGATCATGGGCGGATCATCGCACTCGGAACTCCGCAGCAGTTGATCGCCTCAGTGGGTGGGGAGCACATTGTGGAGTTCGCTATCACTGGGCGCGATTTAGTGGATGTGGCTCTGCTGACGGCAATTCCGGGCGTGCAGTCGCACCGCGTAGACGCGCGGCTGCACCAGCTTTGTGCTTACTTCGCTCGCATTCTCCGCGCTGGGACTGTTGGTGGCCTCGCGGGCCAGGACGATGGAAGCTGCCTCGGGGCTGATGAACCTGGTCATGTTGCCAATGTGGATTTTGTCCGGGATATTCTTTTCCGCGACGCGCTTCCCGGCAGTGATTCAGCCAGTAGTGCGAGCGCTTCCCCTGACGGCAGCCATCGATGCGCTGCGCGGAAATATGCTGCAGGGGACCAACCTGGGGCAACTGCTGGCGCCGATAGGGATACTGCTCGCGTGGTTGACGGTGGCGTTTGCTGTCTCGCTGCGCATCTTCCGCTGGAGATAGCGGCCGGTATGGTTGGGGTTAGACGGGCAGCCGCAGCCTTCGGGCTGGATGTCTCAGCAGTTGAGGAGAATGGCTACTGTGTTTTCTGGGGCACCCGCGGATTGGTTGCACTTTCCGCTTAGTAACGTCAAGCGCTTCCTCTTCATCGCTCTGCGTTGTGGTGAGAAATGCGGGATCAGGCTCCCACCGCCACGGTTGGCTTCACCTCGATCATCGCGGCGATGCCGGCCACCCGCCGATACGACTGAAGCCGATCGGCATGCTCATAGGTATCCGTCACAACGATGACCTCGTCGGCTCCCGTATCGCCCACCAGCTTCTCCAGCCCCGCCTTCACCGTCCGATCCGATCCCACAATAGCCGCGCGCAGTCTGCTCTCGACGGCGGCCCGCTCCGAGTCCTGCCATAGCGACTCCATCGAATCCACCGGCGGCAACAACTCCACCGGCTGGTTCCGGATCAGGCGCAGAAAGCGCTGCTGTGGCGTCGTAAACAACCGCCGGGCCGCCGCGTCAGTTTCCGCCGCAATCACCTGCACAGCGACCATCAAGTACGGCTCCCGCGTTACTTCGCTTGGCCGGAAGTTCTCGCGGTAGAGCTGCGCCGCTGCCAACAGATGCTCAGGAGCAAAGTGGGCTGCGAATGCGAACGGCAACCCCAGCATTCCCGCCAGCTGCGCGCTGAAGCCGCTTGACCCGAGCAATGTGATCGGCACGTTGCTGCCCTGTCCGGGAATGGCTTTCACGGCTTGTCCCGGCTTCTCCGGTCCCAAGTATGTCCGCAGTTCCGCAAGCAGCGCTGGAAAGTCTTCCCCGCTCTGCCCCAGATCCCTGCGAAGCGCCCGCATCGTTTGAAAGTCGCCACCCGGAGCACGTCCCAGCCCCAGGTCAATTCGCCCCGGATACAACGCTTCGAGCGTCCCGAACTGTTCCGCCACCACAAGCGGTGCATGATTGGGCAGCATGACTCCGCCGCTGCCCACCCGAATCGCCTTCGTCGCCGCCGCCACATGCCCAATCAGCACCGGCGTGGCCGAGCAAGCCAGTCCCGAAATGGAGTGATGTTCCGCCAGCCAGTAGCGCTTGTATCCCAACTGCTCCACCTGCTGCGCCAGCTCCACCGAGCGGGCGATCGCGCTGCCCGCGGATTCGCCTGTTCGCATGCCCACTAGATCCAGTACCGAAACAGCTAACTCACGGCCCATATCGGATTAGATGAGATAACCGGAAAAGCGATGCGAACCTTATGTTGTCCTCAAATTGCTTTCATCCGCTGGCCTTGATTAGAAGCTGGCAAGTACGACCTTACCCTGCGCCCCCCCACCTTCTTCTACCGAGCGTGCGACGCAGCCTCTTCGATCACGGCTGCAACCCCCTTCGGTCTGGAGACGTAAACCGAGTGGCTGGCACCTGAGACTTCGACCTTGTGGCTATGGGCGCGGACGGCATACCACCGTTCGAGATCGGGGTTGATGATTCGGTCTTTTGTCGCTACCACCATCCAACTCGGTTTGCCTCTCCACGCGGGCGTGGTGATGACCGCGTGGAAATTGGCATCGGCGATCAGCACCTGCGAACGCGCCTCGAAAGCGGCTTGCTCGGGAGACAGGTCGGCCGCGAAGTATTCACGAAACTGCACGGGGTCAAGGTAATCGAAACCGTCTGCGGTCTTCTTCACGGCAGTAGACTTACTGACGTCACTTGGGAAGCGCCTTCCGTCGTCAGCCTCGCTCTCTCCAGCATCCGGCATGTGCGCCGCGACGTACACTAAACCGGCGACGGATGAAGCCGTGCCCGCTTCGGTAATTACGGATCCCCCGTAACTGTGGGCGACGAGAATGCATGGTCCATCTTGCAGAGCCAGCACGCGCTTGGTAGCGGCCACATCGTCCTGGAACGACGTCTCCGGCTCTTGGACCATGCTCAGGTGGTAGCCGTCCTTAACAAGAATGTCGTATACGCCTTTCCAGCCAGAACCATCTGCCCATGCCCCGTGAACCAGAACAATATTCCNNTCCGAACGCGATGCTTTTCGTTCTGCGCTGAGAGCGGGCAACAGGCCAACAGCAATAACAACGCGCAGAGGCAGTGAGACATTCCTTGTGCTTCTCGCATGGCTTTCATTGAAGTACTCCTTTTGTCGTCCCTTTTTCTGAATCGATTCGCATATCGTATGGCAACACTCGTTTTCAGTCGAGAGCGCGTCGATTCATCTGGAGCGCGCGAGCCGCCAACATCCGGGGAGGGGAAACGCATCGGCTCGCCCTCAAGCGATGTCGATCGGCATGACGCACGGCACTAGGAGCAGGAGGTTCGGCGGGG
>PKYX01000405.1 GCA_003132825.1 Acidobacteriaceae bacterium | reverse complement strand
GGCTCGTATCCAGGTTGAAACCAATGACAGCGACCCAGTGGCGCCCCGGGACACGCTGGAGCTGAAGCTCACCGGGCTCTGGGAAAAAATACTGAACGTTCATCCGATCAAACTCCGGGATAACTTTTTCGATCTTGGCGGCAACTCGCTGCTGGCGGTACGGCTGTTCTCCGAGCTGCGGAAACAGACGGGCCGGGTTCTTGCTCTCTCGACTCTGTTTCAGGCGCCGACGGTTGAGAAGCTGGCCGCACTCCTTCGCCTCGAGGGTTGGGCTCCCAGTTGGTCCTCGCTCGTTCCGATCCGGGCTGGTGGCACTAAGCCTCGCTTCTTCTGCGTGCACGGAGCGGGTGGCAATGTGCTCCTGTTCCACGATCTGGCGCGCTTGCTGGGGCCGGATTACCCCTTCTATGGAGTGCAAGCTCATGGCATGGACGGTACCCGGGACTATCTCAAAACAGTGGAGGAAATGGCTAAGCACTACCTAAAGGAGATCCGCGAATTGCAACCTCAGGGTCCCTACTATCTCGGCGGATTCTGCATGGGCGGACAGGTGGCCTACGAAATGGCCCAGATACTGCGCAAGGATGGCGAGAAAGTCGCGCTGTTGGCCATGATCGATACCCATAACTTTCATGGCGTGCCGTTGCGCATGTCTTTTTCCGAACAGATTTTTCACGCCAAAGAAAAGATAGGCTTCCATTGGGGAAATTTTGTCCGGCTCAGCATGAGAGAGGAGTTTGTTTACCTGAAGAAGAAGGTCATGGGTGCCTGCCACCGGGAGTTGGAACGGCTGCATGTGAGGATTGCCAATATACTCCACATCAGCCACCAGCCCAACGGGGGAGTAGCGCACGATCTGCACTTGGAACGGCTGAACGAAGAAGCTCACTTTGCGTACGTAGCGGATCCCTACCCTGGCAGGGTAACCATCTTTAAGCCGCAGAGAAACTATGCTTTTGCCAGGGACGAAAAAATGGGTTGGGGCGAGTCGATCGCCGACCTGGACCTGGCCGAACTCCCGGTCGACCCGGGTGGCATTTTCGTCGAGCCTTACGTGCGAACGCTGGCGGATGGGCTGCGAACCCGCATCGATGAGGTCGCAAGTTCCAGTGAGCGGGCGGCGGCCGCGAAGGATTCTCCCGACTTGGCGGAAAGCGTTTTGGCTTCGCAATGAGTGTGGAGCTTTAGCAGGGCTGGGGGCAGCGCCTTCGAGCGAACTGGGGGCTCTGAAAACAAAGCATCTGCTCGAGCGCTGGCCTGGCCTTTTCCACCCGAGGGAAAAACGTGGGCGCACATCAGGTGTGCAGGAGTGCGCGAGTTTGAGTGCCCACTGCCCTCTAACGCGGCCCTGCTTTCATTCGCAGAGCGGGCGAGCAGCGAGGGTTTCGTTTTCCTATAATTTCGTTTTCCTATAATAAGGACCGAAAGCACTACCTCACGGTCACGGAATTCTTCGCTTACTACTCAGCCGATATCTAGGGAGGCGCCCGCCGAAATCGAGTTTCCATACGGCCGCGTGAAAAACCCCTGATCACGGACGACCCTGCCCAGTTCCATTTCAATAATGCGCTTTCCGGCGACTTGGCGCTCTACGCTTCCCACTCGGTTTGTCCGATCGCAGCAGATATCGAATGCGTTCGTCCGATTCCGGAGTGCGAAGACATTGCTTCGCGGCATTTTTCTCCCCGGGAAGTAGGGAGGATGAGAGCCTTGGCGCCGGAAAAGCGAGAAAGCCGCTACGGCCCTGCCGGTTCGCCGCCCAGGTCGCGTTACATAAGTAATCGGAGCGTAGGGTAGGATACCTTCCCCGGGGGCCGCAGTCGACTATCCTGAAGGGGTTCTGTTCCATCACGACCGATGACAACCAACACCCAGGCATTGATGGGTCGGTATGAGCAGCTCGCCGAAATCGGGCGCGGCACCATGGGTGTTGTCTATCAGGCGCGCGATCCAAAGATTGATCGTATCGTCGCCGTCAAGACCATTTTGCTTTCTGATTTTGATCCTACAGACGGCCACGAATATCGCGAGCGTTTCTATCAGGAAGCCCGTACCGCGGGGCGTCTTTCCCATCCCGGCATTGTGACGATCTTTGATGTGGGCACAAACCCCGAAAACAACAATCCATACATCGTGATGGAGTACGTCGCCGGGAGCTCGCTCGACAAGCTGCTTCTGGCAAATAAAGATGGATTACCGCTGGGACCAGCCCTCCAGCTGATTCAGGAGATCGCAGAAGCACTCGATTGCGCCCATAGCCAGGGGGTAATCCATCGCGACATCAAGCCGGAAAATATTCTAATCACGACCGAGGGTCGGGCCAAGGTCGCCGATTTCGGGATCGCCCGCATGGACCAGTCTCAGCTAACCAGGGTGGGCCAGATCATGGGGAGTCCCGCCTATATGGCTCCCGAACAGCTAACCGGGGAAGCCGCCGACGCACGGTCGGATCTGTTTTCTTTAGGGGTGGTCCTCTATACCGTGCTCACCGGGCACAGGCCATTTCAAGGCAACAGCACTGCCACGGTCTGCTTCAAGCTGGTCCATCGAGATCCAATTCCAGTCTCGGCCTGGTCGGTTGACCTTCCCCCTGAACTCGATCAGCTTTTGGCGCGCGCATTAGCCAAGGATCCGCTGCAGCGTTTCCAGACCGGAGCGGAGATGGCCCGGGAGTTGCAACGTTTCCGCGAAGCGCACGAATCCCAGCAGCCGCGGCTTACCGATGTCATGCGGCTCATTGATCGGCCGCCTCTGCAAACGCAGAAACTCACGGTAACCGCCCCGCTATCCGATTCGCCCGGGGCTGAGTCCTCCGATGATCCAGGTTTACTCCATGGTGTGGTCGAAAAAGTCCTGCAGGCGCGAGTCGCGGGACCAACCGGGACAACTCCGGCGAGGAAAGAACAGTCCCTCCTGCCTCTCGTAATGGTGGCTCGAGCCGGTTCTCGGACGCCGAAAGCCCTTGCTCTGGCTACCGCCGTTGCGATGGCCGTCGTGGGCATCGCGGTCTGGTCCCACCGGCAGCATTCGAAGCCATCCCCACCGGTGATGGCCTCGTCTCCCGCGCCGGTGGAAGCAAAACCAGCGCAATCGGTCTCCGAAATCATCGCTGAGGAGTTAAACAAGCCAGATGCATCCGGGGAAAACCCAAAACTCGATTCGGCGCACACTGCAGAGATCGCCGGTCACTCGCGACAAAAGGGCCCATCGCATCACGCGCTCCGGAGCGCCTCGACCGGCGTGGGCCAGCCGCAGAGAGATTCTCCGGACGATAGCGCGGATGCTTCCCCGACGGACTCGCCGATCGCGGTGAGCCTGATATCGCTGGCCAATCTCGAGGTCGTCATCGAACATGCCTTCGAGGCCGGACAGGCATTTATCTCGGTGGACGATCGCCCGGTATACACGGAAGAATTGCGGGGAAACAAGAAGAGACGTGCGCTGCTATTCCATTACACCACGGGCAGACAATCGAAAGGCATTGCGCTACGTCCGGGGAAGCATACCATCCTGGTAAGAGTAAGGTCGGCGGGGAGTAACTACGACATGTCGAAGAGTCTTACCGAAGGATTTTCTCCTGGAAGCAACCGGACGCTCTTGGTGAAATGCGACGAGCGCAAGGAAAAGCTTGAGCTATCGGTTCAATAGCCCCTGTTCTTCATCAAAAACCGATTGCACCCCGACCCTTTTTCGCAGCCGTCCTTGAGGCGCGACTCCGGCCCCGGGCCCTCCAAGTCAGAGCCATGATGCCAGCCCGTACGTCGAACTAGTGGGTGGCAAGTTTCGATCCTGGCGACCCGCCACTCTGTTCACAGGGATCTGGGTTTCCGGCACCGGAAGAGCGATTTCTCATTGCGCACGGAGTTGTCGTGCTCTGGAGGCAGCACGCAGGAACTGGCGTGCGCCGCGAGATCACCAGAAAAGCTCCGGACGATCACTTCTGGTGGCGCGGGCTCCGTCACAGAGCCAATAGCACCTTCTTGGGCAAGTCGGGCGTCAGGCTTCCTTGTCCAAACCTTCTTGCGTATCCTCGATTTGTTCTCTCCGACGGAGATAGGCATCGAAAAAGCGCACCATGCACCGCGTCTGGCTGCTCACTCCGGCAAACAGAAAAACCGGGATGTCCGGCCTCAGGGTCTTCATTTGACTCCGCACCGTAACCCCGCATGCACAGGGCAGGTTGTCGTCCAACAGGACGCCATCGACTGGTTGCTTAGCCAACAGATCGAGGGCCTCGCCTGCGCTGGTTGCAGGCGTGACTTCACATCCGATTCCTTCGAGCATGCATTGCAGCGTTGCCATATGTTCAGGACGATTCTCTACGCAAAGAACTTTTATGCCATCCATCGGAATCCTCCAGGCCTTACACGATCAACAGAAAGCTGAGGTGAGTTGGCACGGCGCAGGTTATGAGCATTGCGTCTTCTCTCCCATCTTGCTCAAACTCGCTGCCATCCGGAAATCACGTCGAACTTCCTCTTCGTTTTTTAGTACTTTGTCGAGCTGCTGAAGAATCACCAGCAGTTGATCCGGGTCCTTCGCTTGGAGTGCGGCGCTGCACAACTCTTTCCAACTCTTGCGGACTGCTTCAGCCATGGTGCGTCTCCTCACTACGTTGGTCAGGTGAATCGCGGTTTCTACCGGCCCGGGTTCGCGCCATGGGAATCAAGCGGCCAGCCGGTTCCGGAGTTACAGCCGACTATCGGATAGAAAATGAGACGGGAACGGCCTAGCTGGGAGGGGGACGGTTGTAGTGCGAGCCCTTGGTTTGGAAGGGAAGAGTCAATTTCGCCGCCGAGGGCAAGGCATGCGATACTTCCGGCGGAACCATCGCTACGAAGGCAACCGGCACACTCGGCCCGCGCCCATCCTGGTCGAAACATGACCGGGGATGGTGAGCCAAGTGGGAAACCACCGTTGCCTGGGCAGAGGGTATTTCGGAAGACGTCGGCCGAGCGAATCGTACAAACAACAGAGCCCCTATGGCGAGGCACAAAGCAGCGACGCGGTAGGGGGAACCGCCAAGAGGATTCCGGGAATTCCGGACAAACACCATCTCCACCTCTTACTCTATATTCGATGGTTCGACCGCGACATTGGTTACCTTAAGAGTCAGATTTTGTCCTCTTGCGCGAGGAACTGGGGCGCCTGCTGAAGGAAACAGCGAAAAGGTCAAACTGCTCCGCGCGACCCCCTGATCGCGCCCGGCTTCGGCAACATTGCCCGTATAATTAGTACGCATCTTAGCTCGCGAACTAGGTGTACGTCGTCGCCGCTTTTGGCATCACACTGAGTGTGAAGGTCGGATGGCGTAATCGGATCGCGGTGGAAGACCAGAACGCTTGCCGATGAGCCCTGGTATGAAGGCGTAGTCTTGGTGACCAAGCAGGTAGGAGAAGCCATGAAATTTAAGTTTCTGATTCAATCCGTTCCCAGCGCCCTTGCCGGTGCGCTGGCCTCAGCAATCCTCGCCGGCTCGCTGTTGGCCGCTCCGAGTTGGGCACAGAGTCAGCCCCCGGCGCAGGCTCCTCCTCCGCCCTCCCAAGGCAAGCCGCCGAATGCGCCCTTAACCCCCGAACAGTTGCAGGACTTGGTGGCTCCTATCGCGTTGTATCCCGATGCCTTGGTGGCGCAGATTCTTGCCGCCTCCGCCTATCCGACGCAAATCGTAGAGGCCGAACGATTCCTTCAAGAAAACCCCAATCTGAAGGGCAAAGACTTAGGCGACGCCGTGAACCAACAGGACTGGGATCCGAGCGTGAAGGCTCTCACCCCGTTTCCTTCCGTGCTGTCCAATTTAGACAAGAATCTCTCTTGGACCTCCGAGCTGGGTGACGCGAATTACAACCAGCAGGCGGATGTCATGCGGGCTATCCAGTTCATGCGCCAAAAA
The DNA here is from genome assembly GCA_003132825.1 of Acidobacteriaceae bacterium. GTDB lineage: Bacteria > Acidobacteriota > Terriglobia > Terriglobales > Acidobacteriaceae > PALSA-270. Next base: position 744 of record PKYX01000405.1, on the reverse strand, counting down.
GCGCGGGAAGCGGGGAATCTTAAAACCACGCCCCAGCAGACGGTGACGGACCAGGGGTCCGACGTAGACATTCAGCCGGCGAATCCGAATGTGGTTTACGTTCCCGATTACGACCCGGAGTTGATCTATGGGTATCCGGTTGGGCTGTGGCCAGGGTTCTATCCCTGGTGGGGGGTTGGGGGCCCCTATCTTTCTTTCGGCGTCGGCTTCGGCATTGGCCCGTTCTTCGGATATGGCTGGGGTTGGCCAGCCTGGGGCTTCAATTGGGGCGGCGGCTTCCTGCGTTATGGAGGCGGTCGCTACGGGTTTCACAGTCAAGCCTTCTACAATCGCAACGCCTATTTTCACGGGAATTACCGAGGGTTCGCGCCCTACGCGCGCGGTGATCGCGGGGCACGCGGTTTTGCCGCGCCCGGGGCCCGAGGCTATGCCGGCGCTGGAGCCCGAGGCTATGCCGGTGCCGGAGCCAGGGGCTTTACCGGCGCTGAAGGCAGAGCTTATTCCGGCACGCGCTCCGGTGCGCTGAGCGGATACAGTCGCGGCGGATACGCGCGGGGTTACTCCTCGCGAGGAAGGTCCAGCTTCGGTGGCGGCGCGCGCGCTGGTGGTGGCGGCGGTGGCAGCCGGGGCGGCGGCGGGCACGGCGGCGGCAGGCGGTAACCGATGCGCCGAAGGATCAAGGGCACCATGTTGGCTTGTGCCAGAAAGGAATTGAAGATTTATGGCAGCAAGAAGCAGTTCTCA
>PKYX01000505.1 GCA_003132825.1 Acidobacteriaceae bacterium | reverse complement strand
ACCGAATGTCCGAATCCGACGAACACGATGATCAGCGTCAAATGGCTGATCCAGCTCCCATTCAGCCACCCGAGCGACTCCTTATTGAGCGGAACCACACCGGGATGCAGCGGATTGGGCGGCAACTNNATGATCAGCAGAACCACCATGACCGTGGTGATGACCATGATCTGCAGCGCCTTCTCGCTCGATTCGTGGATGCCCTGGATGTTCTTCCACCAGAAGTACGCCACGATGAGAACTGCGAAAGCCGCAGAGAAATGGTCCTCGGAGAACACCAGCGGATGATGCAGATACTTGCCGATGTCTTCGATAAAACCTGCCAGATACTGGCCCGCCGAAACCGCGCTGATCGGACCGGTGAGAACGTAGTCAAACAACAGTGCCGAGACGGAGAATTTCGCCAGCGTGCCGCCCATGGCTTCTTTGACCACGCGGTACACGCCGCCACGCACGAACATCGCGCTCGATTCGATGTAAAGCGCCCGCACACAATAGCTAAACAGCATCACGGCGAGAATGAACCACGGGGCGCTCTTGCCAATCACTTTCTCGGCATCGCCGCCGGCGTAATAGGCGGAGGAGGCCAGATCGGAAAGGACGATCGCAGAGGCACGCCAGAAAGAGATGAACGTCAGCATCACCGTGGTGGCGACGAACACTTTAACCGCGGGCCGTTTGGAGACTTCAGAAGTAGACATTCCGATGGAGAGACCGTTAGAAACTAAGTCTAGAAATCTAACATAGCCGGGAATTCGGCGCCTATCGAACTTTCCTGTTCGGGAAATCGTTGGGGCGCAGCCCCGGACTGGGCCGCGCTTGGTTCCAAATTGGACTTCGAACTAGTCGGTCGGGTTCGAACGGGGGACGCGGGTTCGAGGTGCCAGGTAAGTCCGGGTAATCCGGTCGTGCCAGCTGAGCTGATCTTCGTCGAGCGCGCACCAGGCGTACCCGAGTCCGAACGAAAAACCCGACAGCACGCTAGCCAACACCCGCCAGCGCCGGAGTCGCCGCGGCACTCGACTGCCGTCAAAGCGGCTCAGCCGCAGATGCGCCATCCTCAAACCCGGTGTGGTTCCGGTGTAGACCAGCAGCAGATACTGGTAGCCGACCCAGCCGATTCCCAGCCCGGACAGCACGAGTACCATCAACTGTCGCAGCGGCGGTACGGACGCTGTCATCTTGAAAAAAATCCAGCCAAACATGGCCGTCGCTAGCAGCACCAGCACTCCGTCGGTCGTCGCTGCCAGCAGACGCGGCAGCCGCGGAGCGCACTGCAACGGAACTTCAAACCCGGGCCGCCGGCTCTCCATCGGCTCTTCCGCGGGTTCGATCAGAATGCCCCCNNGGTACCGGCTCGGCCAGTTCTTCAAGAGGCGTGGGCGGTGCGGTTGCGGAACGCGGGAAGGGAATGATCCGGGCGGTGCTATCTGCGGGACTCACCGGGACCTCGACCGCATGGGCAACCGGTTTTTCGATCGCCTCGGCTCTTACCGGTACCGCATGCGCCGCTTCCACTCCGATCGCGGCCCGGGTGGCAGGCCGGGACTTCGAAGGTTCCCCGAGAGGAACCGGCGAGCTCCACACCGGCTCAGTCGGCTCAAATTTCAAACGCAACGAAGGATAGCGCGGTGCCCGCGGACGCCGGCGCGCCCGGTATTTGTTCAGCCGCGCCGCCACTTCCTCGCGCCATGAGTCCAGATCCTCGGACGCAACTGGATGGGCCGGCGCCCGAAATCCGGATTCCGGATTTTCCTCGACGCTCGCTTCTGCCCTGTCGGAGGAAGGCGGCGCCAGGTCCTTCGGAGAAGGCTCGAGCGGAGGCGGATCGACCGCAGAAGATTCCACGCGAGAAGATTCCACCTGAGAAAGATCGACGGGGAGGGGATTGCTTTCCGGGCCCGGTCCGGAGCTCACGCCGTGGTCAGCGATCTGCGGGCCGAGCGCGATGGGTTCAACCTCTGCGGGGTGGCCCGGGCCTGGGTCCGCTTGGATGACGAAGCGAGCGCCTGTTTCTTCCAGGCTGGCGGCAAACTGCTGCTCGCTGGCATCATAGGCTTCAGGATCGATCAGCAACGGCTCGGCTGGAACTCTGGCTTCAGCATCGGGCTGGAATCTGACTTTCATCTTTCATCATGGAGCGAGTGGAAGCCGGAGGAGCTTCGAAGTGCAGCGGCAAACCTCACTACTCGATCGCGCGCAACCTTTGGACTTTGATCCCTTTCGCCGTCACTCCGCCGGCGCCCTCCACCTTCGCCAAAACCCGAACACCCGGCGCTTTGCCTCTCGGGCCGAGGCCGTGCTAACTTCACGATGCCCCTGCTTGGACTTGGCTGGCGGGGAGTTCTCGCGGTTCCGATGACTTCCCGCACACGATTCCTTATCACGGCGGCGTTGGTTTGTCATCTGCTGTTCGCGCACGCCCTAGTTACCAGCCAGTTGCTTTCCGCAAGTTCTCGAGCCGCGCCCGAGACCTTGCCCAATATTTCCCCGGCCCTCGAATACGAAAACGTAACCATCCGCGCCGTGACCCAGGAAAACAAGGGCCCGGTGTCCAAACTTCACGGCAAGGTCGAGATTCACTACGGCACCCACACGCTCCACGCCGATGAAGCCACTTACAACTCCGACACCAGCGAGGCCGTCGCCGACGGCCACGTTGTGCTCGACGGCGAGGAAAATGACGAGCACGTCCGGGCCAGCCACGCGACCTATAACACGAGAACCGAAGTGGGGCGCTTTCTCGAGGTGCATGGAACCATCGGTATGCATATGCGTGGAACCCGGCTGATGCTGACCTCCTCGAATCCCTTTGCCTTCAGCGGAAAGATGGTGGAGAAGACAGGCCCCAACCACTATGTGGTCTATGACGGCACCATCACGACCTGCGAGTTACCCCACCCCAAATGGGAGTTCAAAGCGCACGAAGTGATTGTCGACACGGGCCGGAACGCACAAATCTACCGCAGCACCTTCCGCCTGCTGGGAATTCCCATTTTCTATTTCCCCTATGCCACCCATCCCATCGAGAAAGTACGGCAGTCCGGCTTTTCCATGCCCGATTTCGGAACCTCCTCCACCCGGGGAAAGATTCTGGGCGAATCGATGTACTGGGCCATCAACCGGAGCATGGACGTCGAAGTGGGTGCCCAATATTTTTCCGCCCGGGGCTGGTCGCCCCATGGCGAGTTTCGCGCCCGGCCGAGCGATGATTCCTTCGTCGACCTCAATTACACGGCGGTCTTCGACCGCGGCTACGGACCCGAAAGAATGAATCAGGGCGGCGAAGAAGCCCGCCTGGATGCGCAGGGCATGTTTTTCCACAATTTTCGCGGGGTCGCGAACATCGATTACCTGAGCTCCTATGTCTATCGGCTCGCCTTCAACGAGGTATTTACCCAGGCGGTGAACTCGGAGGTAAAGTCCGAGGCCTTCCTGGCCAACACCAGCAACGGTTTCTTCAACAATCTGCTGACCGAGCGCTACCAGAATTTCGAGAGCACCACGGCCGGCGACGTCATCAGTATCACGCATGCGCCGAGTGTAGAACTGGCGAGCGTCGACCGCGAACTCGCCCACTCGCCGTTTTACTGGTCCTACGACGTGGAGGCCGGAGGGCTTTCCCGCAGCGAACCCAGATTTTCGACCGCCACCCTGGTCGGCCGCCTCGATCTGAATCCGAGCGTTTCGCTTCCCCTGGTTTTCGACGGCTGGTCATTGCGCCCGGCGATTTCTCTCCACGACACCCTCTACAGCCAGCAACTTTTGCCTTCGGGCACGCTCGGAGTGGCCTCGAGCCAACCCATCAATCGCAAGGCTCTCGAAGGCTCGGTCGAACTGCGCTCGCCGGCGGTCGAACGCGTCTTCGGCCCGACCGCGCTGGGGCGCAAATGGAAGCACGTCATCGAGCCGAGCGCAGTCTACCGCTACGTAACCGGGGTCAACAACTTCTCGAGCATTCTACGTTTTGACGAACGCGACATTCTGAGCGATACCAACGAAATCGAGTACGGACTGGTGAACCGGCTCTACGCCAAGCGCACCTCGGACGAACCGCAGAAATGCGGTCCGGCGGGCATGCCGAGTCTGGTCGTGGGCGGGCCGGCGCCCGAGAGCCCGGTTCCGTGGGAACAGCAGGCCATGCCCGAGGATGCATCCTGCCAGCCCGAACCACAAGTACGCGAAGTGCTCACCTGGGAGCTGGCGCAGAAGTACTATCTGGATCCGACCTTCGGGGGGGCGCTCGTCCCAGGAACGAGCAATGTCCTGGCCGCGACCATCGACCTGACGGGAATCGCATTTCTCGACGCCGCCCGCCGCTTCTCTCCCTTGGTCTCCCGCCTTCGGATCCAGCCCACCGCGCGCGCCGACGCGGAATGGGACCTGGACTATGACGCCAAGAAAGGACGCATCAATGCCAGCACGGCGCTGCTCAACTACCGCTTTGGCATGTTTACCGTCGGCGGCGGGGATGCCTTTCTCAAGACCCCGACCGAGACGGCGATTCTAAACCCACTGCCGGCCCCGACCCGGTTCGATCAGCTGCGCTTGTTGCTCGGCTACGGGCACACCGATAAGCGGGGTTTCACCGGCGCCGCCAACATTGGCTTCGACGCGCATCTGGGCTTTCTGCAGTACGCTTCCGTGCAGACCGCCTACAACTGGAACTGCTGCGGGATGAATGTCGAATACCGGCGCTTCGCTCTGGGATCGGTACGCAACGAAAACCAGTATCGCTTTACGTTTACGCTCGCCAATATCGGCGCCTTGGGGAATTTGCGGCGGCAGGAAAGGCTGTTCTAGGGCAACGCCGCGGAATGCCGGTCGCTCGAAGCCGAACCCTCAAACCGACGAGCGCCCCGGCGGTGGTTGAAGTCCAACGGTTGAAGTCGAACGGTTGACTTGCAAGCTCCAGGCAGCTGATAAGATAGGCTTGATGGCCGCCATCCCCAGCGATCTCGCCGCTAAACGCGCCGCACTCGAGCTCGCACTCGGTGGGCTCGGCAGAACCCTGGTGGCGTATTCGGGCGGTGTGGACTCTGCTTTTCTGGCCTGGGCTGCCCACCAGGCGCTCGGGGACGGCATGCTGGCGGTGATCGCCGACTCTCCGAGCCTAGCTCGCACCCATTTGGCCGACGCCGTGGCTTTCGCCGAGGAGCAGAAGATCCCGCTCACCATCCTCTCGACCGCCGAGCTCGATCGCCCGGAATACGCCCGCAACGACGGCTCGCGCTGTTTCTACTGCAAGGACGAACTGTTCGCGGCGATGGAGCGGTTTCGCGAGGCCCGAGACTTCCGCTCGATCGCGTACGGCGTCAACCTGGATGATCAAGGCGACTTCCGGCCTGGGCAGCGCGCGGCCCGGGAGCACTCTGTCGCCGCCCCCTTGCTGGAGGCTCGATTGACCAAGCAGGATATCCGCGATCTCGCCCGCGCCGCCGGCCTGCGCCTGTGGGACAAGCCGGCTTCGGCCTGCCTCGCCTCCCGCATCGAGTACGGACGTCCGGTCACCCGCGAAGCTCTCAGCGCGGTCGAGCGCGGCGAAGACGCGCTGCGCGCCCTGGGCTTCCGCCAGGTCCGGGTGCGCCATCACGGTGAGATGGTTCGCCTGGAAGTGGCCCGCGAGGAGCTGTCGCGGGCGCTCGACCTCGAAATGACCGGTGAGCTGGTCCGCATCTTCAAGGCGCTGGGCTTCAAGTTCGT
>PKYX01000251.1:428-9510 GCA_003132825.1 Acidobacteriaceae bacterium | reverse complement strand
CAGTTTCTTCGTGGACATCGTCGACGACACCGACGACGCGGTCTTCCTCGTTGCCGCGCATAAGGATCTTGCCCACAGCGTCTTCACCGGGCCAGTAGACGCGGGCGGCCGAGGCGTTAATGAGGACGACTCTCTCGCCGTGCGTTCCATCAGCCCAGGTGAAGTCGCGGCCGTGCATCCGAATCCCCAGAGCACGAATGAATCCCGGAGTAATCACATAGACGAGCGGGGCCGGCAGTTCGCCCGGAGAAAAGATCTTCCCTTTCGGCACGGGCGAGTCCCATTCGCGGTTCGGTCCGAGCGGAAGGTAATCGGACATGCCGGCGGCCTGGACACCGGGCAGTGCGCTCACGCGGGCGATGATCTGCTGGAAGATTTCGCCGCGTTTGGCCTGGCTGGCTTCTTCGGAGGGGGCGCTATCGTCGTAATCGACTTTGATGGAGGCGGCGCGGTCAGGCTGGAAACCGAGGTCGACGTCGAGCACTTTGACAAAGCTGCGCAGCAGCAGGCCCGCACTCACCAGCAGCACGCAAGCCAATGCGACTTCGAAGATGACCAGTGCAGCGCGGACGCGTTCGTGTTTGCGGCCCAGTCCCGCGCCTGGACCTGAGTCCTTGAGCATCTCCTGGAGATTGCCGCTGGCTATCCTGAGCCCTGGAAGCAGGCCGAAGATCATGGCGGTGAAGACGGCAACGAGAACGGTCCAGCCCAGCGCCTGGCCGTCGATGCGAAGGGTGCTGAGGAGCGGCAGAGCCACTGATCCCTGATGCGCGAGCCAGGCGATCAGCATCAGGGCCAGTCCGAGCCCGAGAACCGCACCCGCACTGGAGAGCACGAGGCTTTCCATCAATAGCTGGCGCACGATGCGACCGCGGCTCGCCCCGAGTGCTCCACGGACGGCAAACTCCTTGGCGCGCGCGATGGCGCGAGCCAGAAGCAAGTTCGAGAGGTTCACGCCGGCGATCAGCAGAATCGTGCCCACCGCGCACCATAACGCAATCAGAGATCGGCGCAGTTTGCCCGTAACGTAATCCTTCAGCGGCCGCGGAATCAGATCACCTTTGTAGCGACCCAGCGTCTGGGGATATTTCACGTTGAAATAGATATTCGGCGCGATACGATTTGCGTCGTCGAGAGCCTGGGCCCCAGTCACGCCCGGCTTGAGGCGTCCGACGATCGTGACGATGTTGCCCCAATCACGCTCCAGATTTAAGTCGAGCGGAGTGAAGAGATCGACTTTCGCGCCGGGAGAAAACACCGCGCCAAAGTCGAAACTGTCAGTCAAAACCCCCACAATGGTCACCGGCGCTCCGTTCAGCTCGATGGCCTTGCCCACGATGGCCGGATCGGAGGCGAACTGGCGCCGCCAGTAAGCATTGGCCAGAAGAGCAATTGAGTGCGAACCGGAGCGAGACTCCTCCGCGGTGAACAGGCGGCCCATGACGGGCTGCACGCCGAGAACCTGGAAGAAGTTGCTGATGACTTCGATACTCGTGGCCGGTTCGGGTTCACCGCGGCCGGTGAGGCGCAGATTGTCAGGGGTGGTGAAGGCCATGTATCCGGTTACGTCCTGGTAGACGCGGCTCTGTTCGCGGAATTCTTCGTATGCGTCGGCGGAGTAAGTGGCGCAGGAGAGGCCGCAGCCAGTAGGCGGCGGTGCAATCCACACGAGCCGGCTCGAGTCGGGGAAGGGCAACGGGCGCAGGAGCAGCGTGTTGACCACGCTGAAGACGGCAATGTTGGTTCCGATGGCGAGGGCCAGGATGAGGATGGAGATGGCAGCAAAACTCGGATCGCGACCGAGTGTGCGGAAGGTATAGCGCACGTCCTGCACTGAGTCGCTCCAGTAATCCTTGAGGCGTTTGCGGCGTTCCATTTTCTCTCCTATGCGTACGCCGATTTGTTGGACGGCGCGCAGGTCTCCGAACTGGCGTTCGGCTTCTTGGCGGGCGGCTTCGGGAGCCCAACCCTGAATGACGAGGTCATCGATTTTGGCTTGCAAGTGAAAGCTCAACTCATCTTTCACGTCTGCGGCTGGGTCCGGGCCGAACAGGCGGGAGTAGCGGCGCCATAGAGGAATTGGTGTCATCCCATCTCCTCCGGCAACGGAGGATGCGTCGCACCGAGTACCTTAGCCACTGCCGCTGCATACGCCTCCCAGGTTCTTACTTCATGACGCAGTTGACGTCGGCCCTCGGGAGTGAGCCGATAGAACTTGGCTTTGCGGTTGTTTTCGGAAAGTCCCCACTCGGCGTCAAGCAATCCCTTGTTTTCCAGTCGCCAGAGCGCGGGATACAGCGTGCCCTCTTCGAGCAGCAGAGCATCGTCACTCTGACGTCGGAGCAGGTTGGTTATGGCATAACCATGAAGCGGTCCCCAGACCAGGATCTTGAGGATGAGAACATCAAGCGTGCCGCGCAAAAATTCAAGTTTCGCTGTATCCATTCCTACCCCTAGCAATAAAAGGGAACGCTCTCACACTTCCCCTTTGAAGACAAGGGGACGTTCTGCACGGAAATAGGTTAGCGAAAAATCGGCATGGTTACTCATCTGAGAACGTAGTCACGGAAGAGGGAAAACCCAAATTCCCGATTTGCGGTCACTGAAGCATAATCCGCTGATCGCCGAAGCCGTGGTTCTAAGGGACCGGCGCAGTTTGCGGCGGTGCTGACTGTGCCGAGCTTTCCATCGCTCGAAGCATGGGCCCATGACCAGGGCACGGTGTTTTCTTCCCGTCAGGGACTGGTTTCGAATGCAACGCGTCGCCTGCGACACTGCGGGGACCTATGGCAGCTTTACCGTGAGCAGATGCAATGCGGTGTCGCCGCCCCTGGGAATCAGGGTGAAACCTTCGGAACCATAGCAAGCCAGAATGGGATCAGAATCGCCGGCACTCTCTCTGACCTCATAGTCTGCAATCGAATTTCCCTTAAGGTCGATTACCTTGATCAGGTTCTGAGGGACATGGCCCAGCCAATCAAATCCGACCGCTAGCCGCCCGGCATGGAACCTGATGCTATTTGCCGTAAGGGCGGGATCCCCGGCGTCGATTCGCAGTTTGCGCACCACCTCGCCTGCCGGGGAGATGACGTAAATCAACGGAGGAGAGACGCCATGTAACAGATAGACATTACCGTCCGCGCCAGCGGCAACATCGGCCTGGTCGAATGCAAACGCGTTCCCCGAATTGGCGCAGCAGAGATCGTATCTCGGATCGCCCCCTTCCGCTTTCTGACGGGCGTCCTCGTCCTCCGGCTCGTAAATCTTCTTCACGAATCGTCCATCTGCATTGAACACCGCAGTAAAGGGAGTGCGCAAGTTCTCGCCTGTCACGCCGAACAAAAGATATTCACCCGACTTGAAAACTGCCAGATGCCAAACCTCGACGCCCGAATCCAACCCTCCCAGCCTGACCTGCGTTTTCACTGAACCGTTTGACACGAATTCCACCACATCGTTCACACCGTAGCTCGGCCCGGTCAGCACATAAATTTCGCCGGCGCGGACAAAGAATGTCCGGGCTGCGTGCGGACTTTGAAAGCTATGGTTGATCCGCAGGCTTCCCGCCGCTTTCCCGGGAGTAACCTCGAGGAGCGGCGCCTGGAAGGACGACATCGGATCATAGGGATCAAACGGGCGGGCGTAAACGTTGCCCGCATCATCGCACATTGCACTCAGGATTACTGACGGGCGGCTGATGGGCATGTCTCCCGCGGCCGTTGCCTTGAGAGTGATGACAGGCGTGGCGGGCTGCTGCGCGAAGAGCCTAGGAGCCAAGCTACAAGCAGTGGCCAGAAGCATAACCTGTAGTTTCATCATCCACCTCAGGCTTTACCTTTTGGGTGATACGGGTGGTGGACACCCAGTCTTCTCGAGATGCGGCTGCGCCAAGGCTACATCGTCGTAAAAGACGCCGTCTCGGTAGCTACCTCGAGCGGATGAAGTCTGCCATCGATCCCGCCGCCGAGCGGGCGGGACGCGCGATGGCGCAGCGGACGCCGTTCCGGCGAGTTGATTCCCGCCCACCTTGAGGAAAACGTCATACATGAGACGGCCGTTCCGGGATTCGCGGTCCCGCGGGTCGGGATTCACTACCGCCTGCTAGCGGAATTGATTTCCAAGCTGATCGGTTCGCCTGGATTCCGAGTATTTCAGCGCGAGCGAGTGGAGGCCCCACATCGAGCTCCACACCCAAGATCTAGCTGCACCCGCTGGTTGAGCCGCAACTCATGCAGCGGTAGCAACTTCCATTCCGCGTCATGATCGAGCCGCAGAAGCTGCACGTCGGCGCGTCGCCCAGGTCTACGATTTCCGCCAGGGCATCGGCGGCATGCAGAGAAGCCGCCCGATGGGCGTTGGTGGTTGGCTCGGAGCCCGCAATCTCGGTTAACTCTTCTGCCACCGGAGACTGCGCCGCCAGCGAACGTGGCCGTAGGTTATCGAACAGCAACTGCTGCTGCCCGGTCAGGAAGCGCATCTGCAGCCAGCGGAAGATGTAATCCATGATCGACTTGGCGTAGCCAATATCAGGCATCTTGCTCCAGCCGCTCGGTTCGAAGCGGGTGTGCGCGAACTTTTCGCAAAGCAGCTTCAACGGCACGCCATGTTGCAGCGCAATCGAAACAGCACAGGCGAAGCAGTCCATCAGCCCGCTGACCGTCGATCCCTCCTTGGCCATGGTGATGAAGATCTCCCCGGGCTCACCGTCGGGATAGAGACCCACGATGATGTAGCCCTCATGCCCGCCCACATCGAACTTGTGCGTCACCGACATCCGCTCGTCCGGCAGCCGGTGCCGCACCGCCCGCGGCGGAGCATTCAGGTCCTCTTCCTCCCGGGACGTGGACACTCCCGCCCGCGCGATCCCGTCATCCTTCGATGAGGTTGCCGTCTTCGACCCCGCCGCCGACAGCGGTTGCGACTTCTTGCACCCATCGCGATAGACGGCCACAGCCTTCAGCCCTAATTTCCAAGCCTGAAGGTAAGCCTCCATGATGTCTTCGACGCCAGCATTTTCCGGCAGATTGACGGTCTTCGAGATAGCGCCCGAGATAAACGGCTGCGCAGCCGCCATCATGCGCAAGTGGCCCAGGTAGTGAATCGAGCGCGTCCCCTTCGCCGGCTTGAACGAACAGTCAAACACCGCCAAATGCTCGTCCTTCACACCCGGCGCCCCTTCGATGGTGCCGGTCGCGTCAATGTAGCTGACAATGGCATCGGCCTGCTCGTGGTCATACCCCAGCTTGAACAGGGCCGTCGGCACCGTCTGATTCACAATCTTGATCATCCCTCCTCCCACCAGCTTCTTGTACTTCACCAGTGCGAGATCGGGCTCAATGCCGGTCGTATCACAATCCATCATGAATCCGATCGTTCCCGTCGGAGCGAGGACCGTAACTTGGGAATTGCGGTAGCCGTGTTTTTCGCCGTGCGCCAGCGCTTCGTCCCAGCATTGCTTGCTGGACTCGTAGAGCGCGCTGGGAACGTTGGTCTTATTGATGTTGTTGACCGAGGCGCGGTGCATGCGGATCACGTCAAGGAACGGCTCACGGTTGATGTACCAGCCGGGGCAGGCAGCGCCCGGAAAAGCCGAGGCGGCCGCCCCGGCGTGTGCGTTGTTGAAGCCCAAGTTGGTTTCAGACAGCCCTTTCTTGGTGGGCTCGGTGGCGGGAGCTAAAGGCTCGCAGAGTTCGGCGATCCTTGAGGACTGGAGATAGGCTTCGCCGCACATAATGGCGGTGACGCAGGCGGCGTAGTCGCGGCCGGCATCGGAGTCGTAGGGCAGGCCGGCCGCCATGAGCAGGGCTCCGAGATTGGCATAGCCGAGGCCGAGCGGACGATAATCGTGCGAGTTGCGCATGATTAATTCCGTGGGGTAGCCGGCGTTGTCGACGATGATTTCCTGGGCGGTAACCAGCACGTCGACCGCGTGACGATAGGCGGCAACGTCGAATGTCCCGTTGGGCGCAAACTTCAGCAGGTTCAGGCTAGCCAGATTGCAAGCCGAGTCATCGAGGAACATGTACTCCGAGCATGGGTTGCTGGCATTGATGCGCGCCGTATTCTTCGACGTGTGCCAGCGATTGATGGTGCTGTCGTACTGCATGCCGGGGTCGCCGCAGTGCCAGGTAGCATCGGAGATCAGACGCAGCAGCTCTTTGGCTTTGTAGGTGTTCATGGGACGTCCGTCACGGACGGCGCGGGTGCTGAAGTCGGTATCGCGCAGAACGGCGTACATAAAATCATCGGTGACGCGAACCGAGTTATTGGCGTTCTGGAAAAAGATCGAAGAATAGGCGTCGGAATCGGGCGAAGAACCGTCGTAGCCGGAGGCGATAAGCGCGTGCGCCTTGGCTTCTTCCTTCTGCTTGCAGAGGATGAAGTCTTCAATGTCAGGATGGTCCACGTTGAGGATCACCATCTTGGCGGCGCGGCGAGTCTTGCCGCCGGACTTGATGACCCCGGCGAAGGCGTCGAAGCCCTTCATGAAGCTGAGTGGTCCGCTGGCGGTGCCGCCGCCGCTCAAACCTTCGGTCGAAGAGCGCAGCGGTGATAGGTTGGTGCCGGTGCCGGATCCCCATTTGAACAGCATGCCTTCGGTCTTGGCCAGAGTGAGGATGGAGTCGAGCGAATCCTTCACCGAATTGATGAAACAGGCGGAGCACTGCGGGTGCGTGTAACCGGTGACACTGAATTCGACGCGGGCGAGTTCGCGGTTCCAGTGAAAGTTCTGGGCGTCGGAGTTGGGTTCGATGCGGTCGCAGCCGACATTGAACCACACCGGGGAATTAAACGCGGCATATTGGCGGATGAGAATGTGAACCAGTTCATCGTGGAAGGTCGCGCCGTCTTCCGGCGTGCGGAAGTAGCCCTGGGCCAAGCCCCAGTCGCGAATGGTTTCAGCCACCCGAATCACCAACTGGCGGACGCCGGTCTCGCGCTCGGGCGTGCCGAGCGTACCGTGCAAGTATTTTGAAGCCACGATGTTAGTCGCGGTCAAGGACCAGTCCTTGGGGATCTCGACATTGGCTTGCTCGAAGATAATCTTGCCTTGGGCGTCGGTGATCTGCGCGGCGCGCCACTCCCACTCAACCTCGTCGTAAGGGGAGACGCCGGGCTTGGTAAAGAGGCGCTGAAAGGAGAGGCCGGGGGCCTTCTTGACGGCGGCTGCAGGCGTCGTGGTGGTGGTCGTGGTCGCTGGCCCGGAGGGGGGGGCGGTATCGGTGGCGGAGGGGGCTCCGTGCTCTCGTACTTCCGGCATTTACTGTTCTCCCGCGGGCGCTGCGACCCGCTGCTATGTAAGTATTTGATTCCCGTTAATTGGTCAGTGATTCCCGAACAACCCACGACAAAAACGGTGCAAAAACGTCGAATCCAGGGCTCAGACGAAGCTCCATACTTGGCGCCCCGGTTCGTTGCCCGACGGAGCGGAAAATGCTTGGGCTTCCCCGCCTCGCAGGGCGCTTAACCCATGAGTTTTCAAACTGTTGTCGCTTCCCAAGGAGAGGCTCGGCCTGCCGAACCAGGAAAGCGGCCACCGCACCAAACCGTCCGCCCAGACTAACCCAAAGCACCAAACGGGGGTGCCCCGGAAACCTCATCACTCTGGTAGGACGGAACTCGACTTGTGGGACGGCGCCTGGTCACCTCGGCGCGGCCACCGCCCCAGTTCTTCCTCAACAGCCTTGCCTTCGCCCTGCCCCCGTTTCCGGAGGCGATTATGTCGTATGGGATGGCAACAGTACTCCCGTATATGGGGCCTGTCAAGACATTATCCCTACATATTGTATCGTAAGCAATTAACGGCCGGGATGCGGGGTGCGGCCATCGGTTTTCCACAAGGAACCTGGCCTTTCCTGCCTGTCGTGACTGGTTCTGAAACTTGGGCGTTGTCTGCGGTTCGACCGGACCGTAGCACTGACGCCTGAAGGGATAAGGCGGCACGGGGAATCCCCATGGCCACGTAAATATCTTCAAAGATCTTGCCGGGCGTGATGCTGCGCGCTCCTTCGGCGGATCTCACAAGATAGTCGCCCTTTTCCCCACGATGTTCCCGCCCGAGCGCGTCGACGAACACGAGCGGTCGGGTGAGCCGCCGGGCTCGGACCAAGAATCGGGTGCGATAAACTTGCCATGGACTGGCCACTTTGCTCACGGTCCTTCACCTTGAAGAGGATTGTGCACTTGATCTAGCGGTGGCCCGATCCCGGCTGGGTTATTGTGGCGTGATGAGGAATCTACCTGTTGCCCGGAGTGCGGTCAATTCCAAAACTTTGGTGCAGTTGAAAAAAATCTGCCGCGGACTCACCCGCAGTGGAGCCGATCACGGTAGTTCTTAGAGTAGAGCCGCTGCGGCCGCTCTGCGCGGGAACTTCAGAGTTGGCGATCGCAGCTGCCCTCCCATCGGGGCGGGTGCGGCCTGCGCATTTTCCACAAGCGGCGCACAGGAAATGCAGAAAAAGCAGCCGTCAGTCTCCCGCCTTCGATCGGCGCTCCTCGCTTCTCAGATTTCCGATCGTCTTCGTCCCCGCAACCGTCTGCGCCAACAGAGCAGCCGGCGCGAGCAGGTTCGACTCAGGCGCTCGGCCCAAATGGCGCGCGAGATACCGGGCTAGCAGCGGCACGGTTGCGCAGCGGTCTGCTTTCGATCAGGATTTTTCAGACGCGGCGATTTTCAGCAATTCGTAGGGGCAGGCAAACCCGCCTGCCCCTACGATTCTGGCGCGGGGTTAGCGGGCTGCTAACGCGGGCTCGTGTTTACCGGACTTCAGGCTTTCGTATCGCTTGTTGATTTCTTCCCAATTGACCACGTTCCACCAGGCAGCCAAGTATTCGGGACGGCGATTGTTGTATTTCAAGTAGTAGGCATGCTCCCAGACATCGTTTCCCAGAATGGGAAACAGACCTTGGGAGACGGGGTTGTCCTGATTGGCCGTGCTAAGGATTTGCAGGTCGCCGTTAGGCTTGCCGGCAAGCCACGCCCACCCGCTGCCGAATTGCTTGACCCCGGCGTCGTTGAACTTGGCTTGTAGATCTTTGAAGCTGCCGAAAGCCTTGGTGATGGCTTCGGCGATCGGGCCGG
>PKYX01000251.1:0-336 GCA_003132825.1 Acidobacteriaceae bacterium | reverse complement strand
AGAGCGGCATAGTCGTAAGGCAAAGGCGGTAGTTCATGCGCCATGATTTTTCCTCCAGACAGTTCAGATGACAGGATGGGGGTTGCGGATGCAGCCTTATCACGCAGGAAACATTATATGCGGCGGGGAGCAGGTTTGGGGGCTGGGTAAATTCGAAGACGCCTCGATTCACTCCGCGGCGGGGGAGCGGCAGAGCCGCGAAACCTAGCGCATTCGCGGCAGGCGGTCATAGGCCCCTGCGTCGTGCGACAAAAGCACCCAGAGCGTGTAGATACCAAGTAGGGTGCCGAGCGGGGGATGCACCAGAGCCAGGATGCCAACCGCGATGCCGGCGAC
>PKYX01000416.1 GCA_003132825.1 Acidobacteriaceae bacterium | reverse complement strand
CGAACCGACGCAAGAGTGTTATGGAAAACACTAAAATGAGAATGAGCAAGCCCAGCAAGCCCAGCTCAATCATGCTGGCTCGGAATATGCCCGCATCCTCGGCAGAAAACGATCCAGTTTTTGTGAGATTCGCGGCTTCCNNGGATCGAGGCGATCAGGCCCACCACCAGAAATGGTTCGGTGACCAAGAAATGCGAGCGGATGGATATTCGGACCGTGTGCAAAATCTCCACCAGCATCAGCACGACCAGCAGTTGGTCTAATACTTGTAGCGTCTCGGCGGCAATTGTCCAGTGCTGGAGGCCGTCCCAAAGCATTTTGCCCGCGTTGGCAATGGTCGCCAACGCGGTGATAAACAGCAGCACGGCCAGGATGGAATAAACGGCCACTTCAGCATGAGCCAGGTAGTCGCCGAAGTGGGCGCGAATCTTCTCTTGCACCATTTGCGCGAAATAGTATCAGCCGGACCCGTCCGCTTTCAATCGCCAGATGGCAGGAAACCAGGGATTAAATAGAAATAAATGGTGTCCCGGTTTGCAGCCGAAGGCTCGCGGGCCGCTCAGTCTTCGCCGCGAATAGCTAGTTCGGCTGCGTCCGCACGCCGATCAAAGCGCAAAGCAGGCTATGAAAGATGTCGGCCAGTCTACAAAGGACGGCGGCCAAGGACACCGGACGGGCGACGAAGAAAACTGCGAACAAAACTAACTGGGACGGGGAACATCCAATTTCGTGGCCACCAGCACTTCCAAGAGCGTGGCGGTGCTTCGGATTGATTCGGAGATGGTGAGAAGGGCCTGCGTGACATGGGGATGCCGCTCTGCCAACAACTCAAGATGTTCGCTGACGGACTTCAGGCGCTCAGCCTCGCTCAAAAGTGCATTTGCAGGCATCCGCATGTGCCCTCTCGGGAGAAGGCTAAGGGGAAAGAACTTCAGGATGGACTGACTTAGCTCAGAGGACCTGAAAGAGGGAAGTCGAGAACCTCGAAATCAATGTATCACAACGAGACCGGATAGTCGCTCAAGAACTATGTCGGTAACCGAACTGCCTGTTTTGGCGCCTCACAGCGGATTTGGTTGACCAGCTTTTCAATTCGAGCGAGAAACGCATGGCCCGAATTTTGCTGTTACTGGCGCGCGTCATTCAGGACGGACCGTGGTGTCGTTGTGCCACACCCCCGCCCCGATCCCCGGTCACTTGCTCATCCACCGAAGTCTGGCGGATATTCGATGGGTGGTCAATATTGACCTGATTTCCAAGGGGCACCTTTGTATTCTTTTTGCGCGAATTTATCTTGATATGTCGCGAAACGAAAATGAACGATGGGTCGAGGTGTATGAAAGAGCGATCCATGAACTCGATCCTCGGAAACTGGAAGAGCGGATCACGACCGTCAGGCTGGCGATCAACCGGCGGCTCGAAGATTTGGAAATCGACGGCGATTGTCGCGGGGAACGCCAGAAAATTGAAGCCATGCATCGCTTACAGATACTCGATCGGACGAATCACATCCTGGGGAATACGAGCGCTAATTTCCAGGAGACACCACCCAAATGCGAGACCGAGTCTAGCGATTCTTCAGCGTGCGCTTTAGGAACACTTGGGGGTGACAAGGTGGCCGAATCTACTGTCGCTCAAAATGACCAAGGGACGGTCAATCCCCTTCCCGAGTGTCAGGTCTCTCTAGAATCGGTCCTTTGTACGGAGGAGTTGCATCGCCGCCCCTCGCGTCCGCCCGATTATCAGAAGGAGAACGCTGCGCTCGTGTTGCTATCGAATGCGCTGGCTGACTCACCGCGTACCGTGCTTCAGACGCTGGCCGACACACTACTCGAGATCTGCCGTAGCGGATCAGCCGGCATCAGCCTGTTGACCACAGGCGACGGCGGAGAGCGATTCTATTGGCCGGCGATAGCCGGCCTGTGGAAAACTCACATCGGTGGCGGCACGCCTCGCGATTTCGGCCCCTGTGGCGACGTGCTCGATCGCAACACGCCGTTGCTATTCGGGCACCTGTCCCGCCGTTATACTTATTTCGAGCCCGTTGTACCTTCAGTCGAAGAGGCTCTGCTGGTTCCTTTTTACGTCGCAGGCAAAGCTGTCGGAACGATCTGGGCAGTTGCCCATGATGCGGGGCGCAAGTTCGACGGGGAAGATGAACGACTGATGCTTTCCTTGGGGAAGTTTGCCTCCTCCGCTTATCAAATTCTGGAGTCCCTCAGCGCCCTCAACTGCGCGATGGCTGAGCGCGAAAAGTCTGAGGAGGCGCTGCGTCTGAGCAATTCCAAGCTCGAAAACCTGATCGAGAAGCGAACCGGTGCGCTGCGGCGGCTGACCGTCAGTCTTCTGCAATCCCAGGATGAGGAACGGCGCAGATTTGCACGCAATCTTCACGACAGCATCGGCCAGCATTTGTCGGCGTTGAAAATGAATTTGGACCGGATGAATGGACTTGGACAGCATTCGCTACCACCGGAGCTTCTTTCCGAGTCCTTGCTCGCGGTGGATGAATGTATCAAAGAGACGCGCACCATCTCCTATTTGCTACATCCACCCTTGCTCGATGAGGCGGGTTTTGAGTCAGCCGCCCGATGGTACGTTGACGGTTTTGCCCAACGCAGCGGGATTCAGGCGAAACTGAACTGTCCGGAGAAAATGGTCCGGCTACCGCGAGGCGTGGAACTCGCGCTTTTCCGACTTCTGCAGGAAGGCCTCACCAACGTGCACCGCCATTCCGGAAGTTCGACGGTTGAGGTTGACCTGGAAGTCGAGGTCGAAATGGTAACTCTCGCTGTGAGGGACACGGGTCGGGGCATCCCAGAGGAAATGTTAAAGCACTTTCGGGAGACAGGTGCCGCCGGAATCGGCCTCGCGGGAATGCGGGAACGTGTTGCCGATCTGGGTGGCGACTTCCAGGTCCGGTCTGACAGGGAAGGCACCGTACTGATGGCTACCATTCCGCTACGTGGGACTTCAAGATCGGCTCCGAGGGGATTTGTGGCGTAGTCGCATTGCGAGAACCTAACCGGCGGCTGCACCTCTTTGGCGTGCTGTTCGTGCTCTCGCTAAGTCTCTGAATGTAGGGTTGAGGGAGGATTGGGGCTGCGCCGTTCCGAATAGGCACTTGCACAGTGCCGCGAGAAATATTGGGACCTGAGCAAAACGGCTTTGCTCGCACGGAAGCCTATGGCAAGGATTCAAACGCCTACAGGCTGGCGCCGAGAAGCTCAAAGCTCAGAACTAATCCTTAAGTGCCACTCCAAAAACAACCTCTGGATGCCGTTCGAGATGACGCCCGGCAGCAGCCGCCTAGATCAGTTCAACCAGGTTGCGCAAATTGCTGCCCCTTCTGATGCAAGGCCACTCAGGCGTATCCGCAGAGGTAATGCGACTGCATCATAGACGAATAGAAAGCGAAGATCAAGCCGGTTGGTAAATATCCCAATGACCGCGTAGCGTTTCCGGCATTTGGGAAGCTAGTCGCTGTTCTTCAGCCTTTCAGGACTCGTTCTTTTTGGGTCATCGATATCGTTCATAAATCTATCCGGGAACGCTCCCGACCGCTATCCACCATTCGTTCGTGATTCGGCCACATACGTNNACCTTTTTGCCCTGTTCGACCGTATCATTCGCACGGCCGCGGAACTCCTGCGCCCGCCGTTTGGCATACTGCCGTCCTTCTTCCACTTTGTCAGAAATGATTTCCCGCGTCTCGTCGCCGGACCTGGGCGCGAGGAGCAGCGCGGCCGCGGCTCCCACTCCTATTCCCACAATGAATGAACTGAGTTTCATGGTGCACCTCGGAAATAACCCTATACCGTGCCCTTGCAACGTGCTGAGCACTATAGCTCAGACGCGGCTTCGGCTCCGCCGTAGTGGTGGGTCGTTCGAGCGAATCACCAAATTCACATAGGAACCCCGGCGCGTCGCACCTCTACGGCAGGGGGCCGAAATCCAAAACTACACGTCAAGAAACTGTTGTGTAGGCGGCGGATTTCGCTGGGGCATGAGAATTGTTCCGACGAAGGAATTGATGAGAAATCATCAAAGACAAACTGAAAAGAGATAACGTGGATGCTTAGGACTGCACTTGATCAGCCGCTTCGTGAGGCTGAGTGGCAGCAATGACTTGCCGTGCAGCGCTTCAGGCAGCTTATTGCCATGGGCGCAGCCAGCCCGCAACGCCGCCAGGCCTTGCGCGTTTGTTTCCTCGAGTCAGGAAGGCGGTGAGCAGAGCCATGGCGGACGGATGGGCGCCTCCGGCCAAGTCAGTCCCGATTTTTGCGCGATGGAGTCCGCTGATTCGAAGTTCGAAGGTACCGAGCCCGTCGCGTTAGGCGCTCAAATTGCATTGCACCCTCTCGGTGTCGCAATTCCTGAAACGGGACGGTGAACAGTGTTCTTGTATACCGAAACACGTCTTCTGCTTGCAGCGACTGTCTTGGCAGATGAGTTGAGTTTTACACGAGCTGCACACAAATTGAATATCAGCCAATCTGGCCTCAGCAGACGGATCATTCAACTTGAAGAACTCCATGGATTTCAGCTGTTTACTCGCTCGAACAAGCGTGTGGTGCAACTCACCGACGCAGGCCGCGTCTTCGTACGAGGGGCGCGATCTGCGCTGGCGCAGAGTGAGCTAGCCGTTTCTCGGGCGCGGGCGGCTCACGCAGCGAAATAGCAGCCTCGTGCCTGCGCAGCAAGAGCTACCTCTATCGATCAGAGATACCCGCTTTAGCCTGACGTCGGAGCATGGATTTTCTGCGCCATTCAGCCGCGAAGTTTTGAGCGATATCGCTGATTACAATAGGTACCGCCGAGGTAGCCAGCTTCAAATTAGTTGCGGAAGACAAGATGGCTATAGAAGTTGGCCGTTCAGTCAGGAAGGAGAACTCCTATTAGGTCGCAAGTGCGGGCCGAGCACAATGGTACACTTCAGCCGTTATCTCTGGAGGCAAGACATGAAGGCCTCTCTGTTTTATCGAATCGCCGCTGTTCTTCTGCTGTTTTTTGCTGTCGGACATACACTTGGTTTTCGCCAGTCCGATCCCACTTGGGGAGTTGATACCCTTCTTGCCTCAATGCGGTCAATTCACTTTGACGTGCAGGGGTTTAGCCGGACATATTGGGACCTTTTTGTTGCGGCTGGACTCTCCGTCGGCGTGTTTTATCTTTTCGCGGCGATATTAGCGTGGCAACTAGGTAGCCTTCCGGCAGAGACTTTAGCGCTCATGCGCGGCACTGCGTGGGCGTTCGCTGTTTGTTTTGCCGCCATCACGGTTGTGAGCTGGAGATACCTCTTTATCCTCCCTATCGTTTTCTCAATGGTGATCACAGTGTGTTTGATTGCGGCAGCATGGCTTTCAGCGCAGCCAATCTGAAGCCGTTGGTTCGCGTATGTTCCAGCTTGCCTGGTGAGCCCCACGGTATTGACGTTGAGAAATTCCATCGCGGGCCAAACCTTCGGAAGCGTTGCCGGCCAGGCGCTGGAGTTGTGCCACCTGCGCGGCCAACATTAAATAAGGAGCATCATCCACCAGCAGAGCGAAGCGTCCATCTTTTTGAATCACGCGGGGATGGGCGTTCCTTCACTTCGGCGTGATTCGTGGTCGCGAAGCTTGCAGCAGCCACGGCGAGCAGAACGGCAGAAGCTATTTTCATCCCAAAGAGTCCTTGAAAAGGATAATATTCCCTACCGGCAGCGATTCGCCTTCGTCCTCTCGGCAAACTAGCCCGGACAGATTATGCAACTTTCTCCATGGTTCCAGGAGGATTCCTATGAGACTGCGAGCAACAAAAGACGGTCCGGCCGGGCGATCGAGGTAACCCAGCGGGAGACAACCCAGCAGAATGGCGGACCCCATGAGGCACATCCTTATTACCGGTGCGACCGGCAAGGTCGGCGCCCAGTTCATGCGGCATGTCTTGCAATCGCAAGATCACGAGGATGTAGCGATTCGCGCCCTGTGCCACAATCGCATTCCTGAGCCGCACCCGCGACTCGAGATCGTCAAGGGAAACATCTCGGACCGCGACATCGTGCGCAACGTCATGCATGGGATCACCCATGTCATTCATTGCGCGACCTGCAAGGAAACCGCCGATGATGTGATCGACGTCACCGTCAAAGGCCTGTTCTGGCTGCTTGAAGAATGCCGCACCAGTAGCTCTTTTAAGCAGATTATTTTGATCGGAGGCGATGCCGCCGTGGGGCATTTTTTCTATCCCCACCCGGCGCCCGTGACCGAGCTGCAGAAATTCAGCGCCTATCCCGGTTGCTACGCGCTTTCCAAGGTTCTCGAAGAAGTAATGCTCGAGCAGTACTACATTCAATACAACCTTTCGGGGTGTTGTTTGCGGGCGCCATGGATCATGGAAAAGGATGATTTCAAATACACGCTCTCGTTCGGCGACGATGTCTTCGGCGGCCCCCGGTGGCGCGACCTCGTCGGACCCGAACGCGCCGACGAATATAGGAAGACGAACGCGGTGCCGCTGATGCTCGATCCCAATGGCCAGTCCGTGAAGCGAAATTTTGTCCACCTCAGCGATCTGGTCGAGAGCATGGTGGTCGCCCTCGATCACCCCAAGGCGCGTCAGCAAACCTTCAATATCTGCATGGATGAGCCGGTGGACTATCAGCAGGTCGCAGATTACTTGCGCCAGACGCGAGGACTGCCTGCGGTGGAGATCAAAACTCCGTATTGGTCAACCTGGCTGGACAACAGCAAGGCGAAAGTCCTGCTCGGATGGAGACCACGCTTCGACCTGAAAAGGCTGATTGAAGGAGCCTGGTCTTATCAACGGAGCGAAACCGATCCGCGGCACGTGTGGTACCCGGGCTGACCCTCGATTTCGATACGGCACTCCGAACGAATGGGCCCGAAGGCCCAAACGCCGGAAGACTCCACATAGGCATTGCTGGAATGCCCATCGGGCGAGCCGATTCAGTTCTAGGTTGAATGTTTCTCTTTCAATTCCTCGATCTTGTCTTTCACCTTGTTCTTGGTGTTATCAATCGACTGGCTAATTTTGCCGCGGCTTGGTTGGCCTGCTCGGCAGCGGCCTTCTCGTGGGAATGATGTACCTGCTTTGCGGCGTCCTTGGCGTCGCCCCAGGTTTCCTATACAGCACCCTTCGCTTGATCTACCGAGACCGTCATGGCACAGACTTCGCTACCCCGACGATCGAGCATCAGTGTCTCGATAAAGTTGTAACCCTTCTCTTCGGGTATGAGTTCCACGCTGACGCTGCCCCACTCGGCAATCGACAATCGGTATTTATCCGGTGGCAAGTGATCAATATTCAACATACCGCTTCTTGTCGGTAACCGTTGTAATTTCCAGCCTGTCCGAAGAATACAGGTACACTTTGGCGAACTTCACGGGCCGTCGGTCTCGGGTGACATAACCCCGAATCGTCTCCCCTCTGAGCACCGCGCTTCGTAGGCGTGGATTATGGCAGGGAGAGGCAATCGCGACGGTCACGAATGCAAGCACAAGCATTATCAACTTTCGCATCTCGCCTCCTGATCCTGTGCCACTCGGACTCTTACCCCGCTTAAACGATATTTGACAGTGAACGAACGGCAAGTCTACCACCCCTAAAAGGGGCCTATTGGCTACTGATCGGAATAGAGTTTTACCAGACGGTAGAGGAAGGTGCGGCCTTCGTAGACGGATTTTATGCGGACGCGCTCGTTCAGTCCGTGGATGTGTCCGCCATCGGGATCGGTGAAGATCCCCGTGATGCCGTAGGTGGGAATGCCCGCGGGATTTAGGAACTGGGCATCGGTTGCGCCTGGTTCGAGCGTGGGGACAACCGAAATTCCGGGCCACATTTCGTGCGCTACCTCCTCAATCGGCTGCAGGATTTGCTGAGTTAAGGGCGAGGGATTAGCAAGAGGTCCGCGGACCTCGGGAATCGTTATTCTGACAGCGGGATCATCGATGATTTTCATCAATTGAGCTTGGATGGCGTCGCGCGTGACGCCGGGAAAGATGCGGCAATTTATATTTGCCATCGCGCGCTGCGGCAAAGCGTTGGTGGCGTGGCCGGCGGAAAGCATCGTTGCCACGCACGTGGTGCGAAGCATGGCATGCCAATCGGGATCTTTGTCAAGGATTGCGACTGACGCTTTATCTACCGGATTCTTCAACACTGCGGTCATTGCGGCGCCATTTTCGCCGCCTACGATTTTTGCCATGCCCGTGAAATATGCGCGGTTTGCTTCATCAAGTTGAACGGGGAATTCGTAGTGGCTGATTTTATCGACAGCACGGACTAGATGATAGATAGCGTTGTCGGGCACCGGACGCGAGCTGTGTCCACCGGCGTTCGTTACCTGGAATTGATAGTTCTGAGATGTTTTTTGTTCGGCCAGAATCTCAAGCGCGATTTTATTCCCCTGCGCGTCGAGATCGCCATCAACTCCTTCGGTTAGTCCAAACTCGGCGTCAATTTCCTTGCGAGCATTAGCAGCTAGCCAGCCTGCACCGTTGAGCGCGCCGTTTGTTTCTTCTCCGCAAGTTAGTGCGAGCTTGATGCTGCGCTTGGGTTTGAAGCCCTCTTCGCGGTAGCGAATCAGGTTGTCTACCCAGATCGCGGCTTGAGCTTTCATATCGGAGGTGCCGCGGCCGTAGAAATATCCATCTTCTTCGATGAGGGTGAATGGATCGCGCGTCCAGTCTTCGCGCTTTGCTTCGACGACATCAATGTGAGCGAGCATGAGGATTGCCTTGGCGTTGGGATCGGAGCCGTGTAGGACTGCGATCAGGCCGCCTTCTTTTGGATGTCCATCGGGTACGAAGACGCGCATATCGGAATCGGGATAGCCGGCGGTTTTGAGGCGTGCGGCCATGCGCTGCGCAGCTAGGGTGCAATCGCCTGCCGAGAGCGTGGTGTTGGTTTCTACGAGTTCTTTGTAGATGTCGCGAAAGCGTTGGAGGGATTTGTCGTCTTGCTGAGACTGGATTGTTGATGCAGAAAGGAAAAGAGCGAACGTGAGCGCTGCGATTTTTGTGATGCGTGTCATTTAGTCGGAATTTCCTTTTTGATCTCGAAAACGGCACCATAGTACACTCGTCTCGCTTATTCGCGACACTGTGAAATGATTTTCAACGGGAGCACTCCCGACGGCCTGCCATCCGCACCAGCAGAGCCCGAAATTGCCCCAGATTCGTACTACACGCTCCCGCGAATGGACTGATTCCGTCCGGGCGATCAAATCCCGGTTGATCGCTTCCAGGCCAGCCAGGTTCTGGTCTTGCGCCAACACTTCGGTTTCGAACGACTGGAGCCGAGACGTCAGGGCCGCGCCACGCTACCAGATCTTTTCTGAACCGATCAGCCGCAGGGTGGGGTCTTGGGAGAGGCACTCCGCGTCGTTCACCTCTTCGTATCCCGCCAGGCGACTGTACACCGACTGGCGCAACAGGTCCGCGAGCGGCAACTGCGTGTTCTTCCCCTGAGAGTCGGTCAAGTGTTGGTCTATAAGTTCGCTGAGTCCCAACCGCTCATCCAATTCCCGCACTAGAATCAGGCCAACGTTCGAAGTGACACGCGACCCTTGGAAATCGACCTTCAAAGAAGCATTGAAAAAGAACTGAAATGGTTGGTTTGGCTTCTCACCCACGGGGTGTGCACCTCCAGAGCGGCCTCAGCGCATTCAAACCTGCACAAACATAGATGAAGATGAGCGACAAAAGGTTCGTAGGTAGAATTCAAAAAGGAAATGTGGGCTTACAAGGAGTTGTCGGTACGGCGGCACGACCCGTGAGCCATGGGTTCACCCTACTGAACTGCGTCCTTCTGCAGTCCCGCCAGAGCTTATGCCCCAGTCATGAAAAACCACGCCTTCCTAATACTAATCTGCTTTCGTACTTCAAAGATGGGCTTCACGGCGCGTATGGGATGTAAAGATTTCAGAAAAAAGAGCCCGAGGTGCTATCTTGCGCAGTGGTGCTGGGCGCGAAAAAGCTTCAGATCAATAGATACGTGGAACAATCACAATTCTGGCATCGGTCGGCGTGGAAATGGGGAGTGGTCCTCGTACTGGTCGGCTGTTCTGCCTTTCTGCTGCTTTGGAAACCTGCTCCCTGCCCGGTAAAGGTGGAGCTGCTACCCTTTGCAGATTTACCTCCGGCATGGAATGGATCGGACCCATATCTGGTAATCTCTCCGCTCGATCTTGAGACCGATCCCGTCAAGTTCAGAAGCTCCATTCTGCTGGTCCAACCGACCGTTCGTCACGACTCGCCGATTGACGAATTTGAAGTCGATCTGCATTCGGGAATGTTTGTGCTTCGCCAGACGGACCTCTTCGTCTCGGACGACATGCCCTTGTCGCTGACACGGACGTATAGGGGTTGGGATTTTGACAGCCGAGCAAGAGCATTCGGTGCCGGGACGAACCACCCTTACGACATCTGCCCGACGGGTAGCAGGTTTCCGTATACCTATATGGACCTGAACCTGGAGGATGGCCGGCAAATCCATTTTCTGCGGATTTCGAAGGGAACTGGATATGCTGACGCGGTCTTCCGGCATGGCCAGTCATC
>PKYX01000228.1 GCA_003132825.1 Acidobacteriaceae bacterium | reverse complement strand
ATGTTGTAGCAGTTGATCCACACCGTGCCTGCGTGCAGATGTTCTGCGGTGCGGTGAGCTTTGCTGATGTCCCGCGTCCAGACGGCAGCAGCCAAGCCGTATTCGCTGTCGTTGGCGCGCGGCATAAGTTCCTCGGGATCGTCGAACGGCATCGCCGCTACCACCGGTCCGAAGATTTCTTCCCGCACCACCTTCATGTCTTCGCGAGTATTCACGAGAACGGTGGGCTCGACGAAATAGCCCTTGTCGCCTTTCTTGTGGCCGCCAGTGAGGGCTTTGGCGCCTTCTGAGAAGCCGGCCTCCAGATAACCGCAGACCCGGCTTAGCTGTTCCTGAGAGACGAGCGGTCCCATATTCGTCTCCGGATCGAGACCCGAGCCTACATTGATTTTCTTCGCATGGTCAGCAACTCCCTCCACGACCCGGTCGAAGATCGGTTTCTCGACGTAGAGGCGCGATCCGGCGCAGCAACACTGGCCGTGATTGAAGAAGATCGCGCTGGCGGCTCCGGCAATGGCGGCGTCCAGGTCGACATCGGCAAAGACCACGTTCGGAGACTTGCCGCCCAGCTCGAGCGACACCTTCTTCAGATTTCCGGCAGCGGCCTGCAGGATGAGTTTGCCGACTTCGGTCGAGCCGGTGAAAGCGATCTTATCCACCTTGGGATGCGCCGCCAGAGCCGCGCCCGCGGTTTCGCCATAGCCCGGGACGATGTTGACCACGCCATCGGGAAATCCGGCTTCCTGGATCAGTTCGCCGAGACGCAGGACCGAGAGCGGCGTCTGCTCTGCCGGCTTCAGAACCACCGTGCATCCGGTGGCCAGCGCCGGGCCGAGCTTCCATGCTGCCATCAACAAGGGGAAGTTCCAGGGAATGATCTGGCCTGCGACGCCCACGGGCTCGCGTAGCGTGTACGCCAGATACTGGGTCCCGGGGGTGTAGGGCACCGAAATCGGAATGGTGTTGCCTTCGATCTTGGTGGCCCAGCCCGCCATATAGCGGAACAGGTCCGCGGCCAGGGGAACGTCTGCCGCGCGCGCTATTTTCAACGGCTTGCCGTTATCCAAGGTCTCGATTTCGGCGAGTTCCTCGAGATTCTGTTCGATCAGGTCCGCCAGCTTCCAAATCATCCGCCCGCGCTCCGAGGGGCTGAGTTTCCGCCACGGACCGGTGTCNNACCTCGCCCGTAGCCGGATTGTAAGTCGCGAAGGTTCGGCCGGAGGCCGCTTCTACCCACTTGCCGTTGATGAAAAGTTTGTGTGTCCGGGACACGAAGTTGCTGACCGTGTTTCCTGGGGGGACGATCTTCAGAGCCGTTGCCATATTTTTCTCCTCAATGTGCTCGCGTTGGGTTGCGGAATTCCGCAGCCGCGTTCTGGCGTTCGGGGTTGCTGCCGGATCGAATGCTGGGGCCTTCTGTCGCAGATCTCAGGGTCGGCGCCCCGCCGCTCGAGCGGTCGGCTGCGAAAAAAGGGTAAGTTCGCACGACGGCTGCCGATTATAGCTCACAGCCGGCAGGCTGAGGGGTGTATTTGGGCCTTCTGAGTCAGGCGCGCGAAATCAGTCCCGCCGCGGGACTCAACCGGGGCCGAGTTTGCCTAATTTCCCAATCCTGGAATCCATTCCGCTTGCAGCCGGCCGCCATGATTCACCGCGTACAACACCAATTCCACTCGGCTCGAGATGCCCAGTTTGTCGAAAATGCGGAACAGATACTTCTTGATCGTGTGCTCACTGAGCCTGAGCTCGAGCGCGACCGCACGATTGCACAGTCCGTCAGCGACCAGAGCGACCACCTGCTCCTCGCGTGGCGTAAGCAGCTTGATGCCGCTCGAATTCACTACCATGAGCGACGGCACCTGGGCGACCACTTCGATCAAATATTGAAGTTGCTCACTGGTTGCCCAGACTTGCCCATGATGGACACTTTGGATGCACTTACAAAGCAGCCGGAAGGGGCTGTCGGAGAAACAAAACAACCCCTTGGCTCCGGCCCGGAAGGCGTTCACCACCACCTCGCGATCGTGGGTGTCGATCAGGAGGATCTTGGCCACTTCGGGATGAGCCAGGTGAAGGCGCCGAACCACGCTCATGTCGTGGCTGCCCTCCCGGCAGTGTTCGGCGTTCATGATCGCTACCTGCACGGGCGAGGAAACAACCGCGCTCAAAATCGCGTTGATTTCCACCCCGCACGAGCTGACGCCGAATTCCGGCCGCCGCCGGAGGGCGCGAACCAGAAGTTGGCTCTGCATTTGGTTGGAATCAACGACCAGAACACCGATCGCACTCAAGCGAACGCCTACAGATTCCATAGAGCCCCGGGGGCCGAGACAGATGGTGCGACTTGCGCTTGCAAACCCCTACACAGAACTCTAAGAGCAGATTGTGTCGAAGTCTGTGACGTAGCACGGGCTCGAAAGCCTCTTTGCTGTGGAAAACCCGGACCCAAACGGGCGATTCAGCGCTGGCGGTGGCTTGCCCTGCGCCCTCCAAGTAATAGCAGCGCCGATAGAAGGCGTGCCTCCGCCAAAATAGTTCCCTAAGAGAACGCGGGCCGGCGGCTTTCCGCAAGTCTACTTTGAGGGACGTACCCGAACGAATACCTATCCGTTTCCCCACCCGACCCTGGGCTCGCCCGGCCGGGCCGCAGATTGTCCGGTATTGAGGCCCTGAAAACTCCGTCCTGTAGTTCTCGGAACCGACTATCGACGGCGCCCGATTGCCTACCTAGGTGGACAACACTTCCCATGTCTTGTCCATAACCAGCACAGAGGCTAGGTTCGAGAAGGGCGCAGTTGGTTCTGAATGCAAAGTTCTCGGGAGCCGTGGAGCGCAACCAAATGATGAAAGCGACTCTGAAATGCGTAGTAAGCGCTTTTGCCTGCTGCTCCTTGCAGCAGGTTTTGGTGGTGGCCGCGCGCCGGGAACCGGCGCCCAGAGTAGCCGTAGAGGCTTCTCGGCCTGCGGAAACCACCCAATCCGGGAAAGCGGGCGGCACGTGGATTCCAGCCCTGACGGGAGAACGCCGCCCGCTCTGCCGGTTGCGCAAAACCAACGCGCTCGAGATCGACTTTACCTTCGCTCCGGAGTTCGAACCGACCGCCGATGCGTTGCCGGACACCTTCACCATGCGGAAAAAGCTGCCGGACCTGGTTGGCGAGGATCCGAGCGTTCCCGAGCTGCGGGAGGCAATCCGGAGCGCATATGCGGTCACGCCGCAGGATCCCGACCTCAGCATCGTCCTCGAAGACTCCGATCAGTCCTCTTTCATCGTCAGCGGCCAGGTCATGCGCGCCGGCAAGTACGAATGGCGAGCGCAGACGACCATCGACCAGGCAATCGCGATGGCCGGGGGACGTACCGATCAGGCCCGACCTTCGCGAGTGCTGCTATTCCGGCGACTATCCGACCAGCGGATGGAAGCGTGTCTGCTGAATGTGAAATACATCATGAACTCCCGAAGCCTGCGCGAGGACACTCCGCTCGAGCCGGGCGATCTGATTTTCGTGCCACAAAACCCGATGGCGGAGGCCGGGCGCGGGTTGCCGACTTCGAACCTTGGCCCGCACCGACCCCCAACCGCGGCTCGCGGCACGGTTCGGCGCTTGCGGGAAACCGCAACCCTGGCCGAAGGACGACCCATATGCCCGAGGAACTGAGACTCATCCCCGGATCGGCCCGTACCCTCTCCCCTACCCGGTGCTCAGCGAACGGACGTTCCCCATTCTGGAAGCAATTTACCGGAACTTATAAGAACCAACCGGTTTCCCCTTCGTCCCGGGCCCCCGGAGGGGCGCATTTGGACGGTTGTCGGCCGCTCCCGCGATGGTGAAGCCGATGGTTGAAGACTCCCACCTTTTTTATTTCAAGCCTTTTTTATTACAATCAGTGCGGCCTGGGTCCGGCACCCCAGGCAACGATTGTCGAGGACCAGGCCTGCTACCGCCAATCTAGAACCGCAGATTGCTCAATCCATGCGAGTTACCATCTTCGGAGCAACCGGTCTGCTAGGCCAGCCCCTGATGCATGTGTGGGACCACGATGAGGTGCACGGCTTCGGCTCGAAGCAGGCTGACATCCGAGACCCGCGGCAAATCGCGGAGGCAATCGGGAGCACGCCCCCGGATTGGATTGTGCTCGCCGCGGCCTATACCGATGTAGACGGATGCGAAACCAACCGAGAGCTGGCCGAGGCCGTCAATACCGGGGGCGCGACCAACGTGGCCGAGGCCGCGAAGCAGTCCGGCGCCCGCCTGCTGTTTGTAAGCACGGACTACGTTTTTGACGGCACAAAAGGCACTCCCTACGAAACCGATGACCCGCGCGCCCCGCGCAGTGCCTATGGCAGGTCGAAAGCGCAAGCGGAAGTTCGGATCGCCGAGATCTTGCCGGATTCCTGCATAGTGCGCACTTCCTGGTTATTCGGGGTCAGCGGTCGATGCTTTCCCGATACGATTCTGAAATTAGCGGCCAGCCGGGCATCGATTGACGTTGTCGATGACCAGCACGGATCTCCGACCTACGCGCCTGACCTGGCTCTTGCCATCAGCCAACTTTGCCGCCGGCAAGCTCGGGGCATCGTGCATGCGACCAACCGCGGCGCATGCACTTGGTTTGAATTCGCGCGCCAGGTCGTGGCCGCTGCGGAATTGCCGACAGTCGTACGCCCGACGACCAGCGATAAGTTCGTGCGTCCGGCGGAGCGCCCGAAATATTCCGTGTTATCCCCAAAGAGTCTCGAAGCTTATAAGGTTGTGCTGCCGACCTGGCAAGACGGATTAGCGCGATATATGCAGGAGAGAAAGTCCGCTAAGTAGCGCGCTTTTCGATCGGGCGGAGTCGCCAAGCCATGGGGTGTCGAGCAGGCCGGAGGAACGAGTGACCATAGACGTATCGGCTCGAGATGGCCTTGTCATTGGCGTCGATGTTGGGGGCACAAAGATCGCGGCTGGCCTGGTGGATCAGCACGGTCAAATCACCAGTCAAACGCGCGCGCCCATGGCGTCAACGAGCACTGCTGCCGCCGGCCTGGCCTCTGTGATCTTGGCCATCGACGAACTGTTCGCCAACGATCCGAAAACCAAGAGCCTGATTCGCGGGATTGGAATTTGCGCGCCTGGCCCACTGGACCCGACCAGCGGCGTGATCATCAATCCTCCCAATGTACCGTGCTGGCGCGATTTTCCCTTGGCGGAGGAGGTTTCACAAAACTATGAAGTGCCGGTGAGGGTGGATAACGATGCCAACGCGGCAGCGCTGGCCGAGACTCGCTGGGGCGCAGGCTCCGGCTATCGCAATCTGTTCTATGCGACCATCGGCACCGGCATTGGCACCGGGATCGTATTCGACGGCCACATCCACCATGGCCGCACGGGCGCGGCCGGCGAAGGGGGACACATGAGCATCGATTACCGCGGCCCGCGCTGCAACTGCGGCAAACTGGGCTGCATTGAAGTCCTCGCCTCCGGACCCGCCATCGCCCGACGAGCACGCGCCAAGTTGGCGGCCGAGCCGGCTCGCGGTTCGGCCATGTTCGGCCTGGCCAAAGGAGCCATTGCGACCGTGACCAGCGAGATGGTTGGTCAGGCGTACGTCGCGGGAGATGCCATGGCCAATGAGATCCTGCTCGAAACCATCGACTTACTCTCCCTTTGGCTGGGAAACATCGTGGACCTGCTTGAGCCCGACGCTATCATCATCGGCGGCGGCGTGGCTTCGATGCTCAGTCCGTTGTTTGATACCATCCGCCAACGCCTTCCGAACTACTGCATCAATTCACGCTGCCGGGAGATTCCGCTGCTCAAAGCGCGCTACGGAGCGGATGCCGGTGTGGCGGGGGGAGCGGCGCTCTGCTGGGTTCAGACGGAGTAGCTTCGCTCACCGGGCCCGAGGACCGGTCCCGATGAGGTCCTGGCAGCAAGCCTTCTATCGGTCGCGCTCGCGCAGTAGTTCCTCGAGCAATACCTCGCGGTTCGGTGAGTGAAGTCGCCGCTCCAGTTCTTCGAGCGCCAGGGCAACGATATTGTAGTGGTGAAGGCCCGCGTATTTGGGATTGGCGGTGATTTCGAGCCAGATCTTGTGCAGCAGCTCCACATCGCTCGCGCGCAGCCGGGGTTCGTGCGGGCCGAGCGGGTA
Organism: Acidobacteriaceae bacterium; assembly: GCA_003132825.1. Classification (GTDB taxonomy): domain Bacteria; phylum Acidobacteriota; class Terriglobia; order Terriglobales; family Acidobacteriaceae; genus PALSA-270. Next base: position 6,644 of record PKYX01000228.1, on the reverse strand, counting down.
CTCATAGCGACGCCCGTCGGGGCTAACGATTTCCATGGTCAGTCGCGGCTTTGGTTCCGGCAGGCGTTCCCACGCATCCCCGGTCAATCTGGCCTGCTCATCGGCGCTCAGCTTGGTCGACAAACCGGTGACCACGCGTGAAGATTCCAGTCGTTGCGCGGTCATCATAATGGCGTCAAAGACGTCGGTCCCGGGCACCACTAACAGGGAGACGGGCTTGCCTTGTTTCTCGGCGAGGGCCACAACTTTTGAAAACAGTCCCTGCTCATACACATCAAAGACATCCTTGGCTTCGTAGCTCGGAGTGCCGGTCAAGGTGTTCCTCCGGGGGGAAAGCCGGGCACTGAGGACGACAATGTCCTGCACCGTGGTGCTGGTACGGGCCAAAACATCGCGCAGGTGGTGCAAGCGGCTGGGATCGCGGACGGTCACCAGGAGATTGCCGGGGCGAACCCCGACCAATCCGTAGTCGAGTTCCGGATTGTCAAACACCCGGAACTGCTCGAAAGCTTCCGCTCCCCCTGTCTGTTCCCGCTTGGCGTAGTGTTCGGAAACCGTCAGAATTCCGTAAAAGATTCCGCTGAACGCTACACCCGCGATGGTGGCCTCTTCTTTGGTCAGCAGGTTCGCGATCGCGATGAGAAAAAGCATAGCCGTAATCAGAAGAAGGCCGATCGGAACCTCGCGGCCCGCAATGCGGAAATTTCCCGGCACTTTCCATTCCCGATGCTCGGGATACTTGTAGCGCAAAATAAGAACCGCTAAGCCGTTAAACGAAAAACTCCAGATCACGCCAAACGCATAGAGCGCGGCCAGGAGGTAGAAGTTGCCCCGGCTGATGACGATGGTGAGAACCTGCAGCAAGACGATCAGGTTGATGGTCCGGTAGGTGGTGCCGAACTTCTTGTGCGGCCGCTGAAACCAGGGCGCCAGCACGCGGGTCTCGCAGAGGCGGTTGAGCACGCCATTCGCCCCCAGGATTGCGGTATTGGCGGCTCCGGAGAGAATCAGCACTCCCACCAGCACGACAAATGCGTGGAACAGCAACTTGGCCCATATCGGCCCCGTCAGATACATGGACAGCCCACCGATCAGATTGGCGAAGAAACTGGGGCGAACCGCGTCCGGAATGATCATGACCGCCAGAAACGAAACGAAGGACGTGAACACCAGGCTGTAGACAAAAATCACCAACCCGGCGCGCTGCAAATTCAAAAGCTTGGGGCTTTCAATCTCGCGGTTCACCTGCGCCAGGGTTTCTTCTCCGCTCATGGCCAATACGGAATGTCCCATGCCCACGAACACCACGACCCACATCATCTGGCTCAGCCGGCTTCCGGTAAGCCAGCCCAGAAAATCGTGATCCAACTTCATATTCGAGAGGCTCGGCAAGGGCGGCAGATGCACGCCGATCTTCAGCAAGGTGACGCTGCACCAGGCAATCAGAAGGATCACCATGACGGTTGTGACCTTCATGATCCAGAGCGCCTTGTGACTGGACTCGTGAATCCCTTCGATGTTTTTCCACCAGAAATAGAGAATCGCGAGAATTCCAAACGCGGCCGCAAAGTAGTTCTGGTTGAAATGGACGGGATGTTTCAGGTAGCGTGCGAATTCTTCGATAAAACCCGCCAAGTACTGTCCCGCCGTCACCGCACTGATCGGTCCGGTCAAGATGTAGTCGAACAGGAGGGCCGAAACCGATAGTTTCGCGAGCGTATCCCCCATGGCCTGCCGAACCACGCGATACACGCCGCCCCGCACGAACATGCTGCTGGCCTCGATGTAGACGGCCCGCACGGCGTAACTGAACAGCATGACCGCCAGGATGAACCAAGGAGCGCTCTTGCCAATCACCTTCTCGGCGTCGCCCCCGGCGTAGTAGGCCGAGGAAGCAAGGTCGGACAGCACAATCGCCGCGGCACGCCAGAAAGAGATGAAGCTGAGCATCACCGTGGTGGCAATGAACACCGGAACCGGAGTTCGCCGGGTTGGCGGCTGGGTCAAGAGATCTCTCTGGGATTCACGGGGATGGCTCGCTCAGGCCGATGCCTCGCGGCGCTAGAGTCGAACCGCCGCCATCATTCCATAACATAGTATCGCCGAACCGCCAGTGGCCCAGGCTCCAGCGAGACTGTGGGCCGGCGGAAACTGTGGAAGGGGATCAGGCCTCGCGGCGCGAGCGCAATCCCCATCCACCGGCGGCGGAGCCGAGCGGCCTGGACCCCTAGACCGCTGCCGCGCCGCGCTCCAGATTCCGAATGCGAATAACTTCCTCCACTTTGGACACAAAGATCTTGCCGTCGCCAATTTTTCCCGTGGAAGCGTTCTTCACGATGACGTCGATGGTGGCGTCCACCCGGTTATCCGGCAGCACCATCTCGATCTTCACCTTGGGCAGGAGGTCGACTCCATATTCGCGACCCCGATAGGTCTCGGTATGACCTTTTTGCTGCCCATGGCCGCGCACCTCGGTGATGGTCATGCCTTCGACGCCGACACTGATCAGGGCGTCCTTAACGGCTTCAAACTTGTTCGGCTGAATGATTGCTTCGAGTTTGGTCATCTTTATTCCTCTTTCGCGTAACCGCGTTGGGTAACCGGAGGCAGAGGTTTCTCCGCCTCCGGGCGAAGCATGCAAGCCGACAGGTTCATCAGCTTACCGCGCGTGGCAGTGGGTTGACCGCCAGGCTGGCCTTGATTGGCTGAACCGACGGGAGCTCCTGGGTCATGCCGCCAGGCGCCCCGAGGGCCGAGATGACGTACTCCGGATAGGCTGAGATTCCGTGCTCGTGAAGATCCATGCCGTAGAGCTCTGCTTCTTTCGGCAAGCGCAAGGTTCCGGTGGCGTTCACCGCGAGCATGACGACCATGGCGACCCCAAATGTGGCCAGGGTGATGCAGGCGCTGCCGATCATTTGGGCCTTCAGCACTTGCAACCCGCCGCCATAGAACAGTCCGGTCAGAGGAGCGGAGTTGTCGGGACTGATGGGGCCNNGCAAAACCGTGAACGGGGACCGCCCCGATCGGATCATCAATTCGCAGCCATTCGAGCAGTTCGACTCCCAAGATCACGAGGACTCCGGCGATGCCCCCGAGAAGAACTGCGCCCGTCGGGCTGACCCAATAGCAGGGGCAGGTAATGGCGACGAGCCCGGCCAGAAATCCGTTCGTCGTAAAACCCGCGTCCCACTTCTTGGTCATGATGTAGCCGTAAATAATGGAAGTAAGCCCGGCCGCGCATGCCGCGAGGGTGGTATTGGTGGCCACTCGGCCGATGCCTTCAAAGTCCATGGCGGAGAGCGTACTGCCGGGATTGAACCCGTACCAGCCGAACCAAAGAATGAGCCCCCCACTGACGGCGATGGTGAGATCATGCGGCAGCATCGGCTGTCCGCCGTCGCGCTTGAAGGTGCGGCCGAGCCGCGGGCCGAGCACGATCGCACCGGCGAGCGCGATGAATCCGCCGATGGTATGGACCACGGTCGATCCGGCAAAATCATGGAAACCCATGCCGAGCGAAGGGAAGACGTTGCCGGCCGAGCCCATGTTCGCTAGCCACCCGTCCGGTCCCCAGGCCCAGTGTCCGATGACCGGGTAAATGAAACCGGTGACGCAGATGCTGTAAAGAAGGTCGCCGACGAAGCCGGTGCGACCGATCATCGCGCCCGAAGTAATGGTTGAGCAGGTATCGGCGAATGCGAACTGAAAAATCCAGACTGCCAGGAATGCCACGCCGGTGGTTTCATAGGTGGCGGGCGCATTCTGCAGGAAGAACCAGTGATACCCGATGAAACCATTGCCGTGCGCGAACATGAAGGCAAAACCGACGGCGTAGAACAGAATGCCGCAAAGGCAGGTATCCACCACGCATTCGACCAGCACGTTCACGGTTTCTCGGGAGCGACAGAAACCGGCTTCGAGCATGGTGAAGCCGACTTGCATGCCGAAGACCAGAAAAGCAGCGATCAGAGTCCAAGCCGTGTTCACTGGGTTCACGACGTCGGCCGCTTTGACCTCGGGCGTGCCCGTCTGGGCATAGACATGAGTGAAGAAGGCGGCGGAAACCAGGGCCATGATGGCCAGCACCAAACCGACGCCCAGGAGTTTGCCGCTCCACAGGGCCCCGCCGTAGCGGCGCCATTCAGGATCCCGCAGCCGGCCGCCTAGCCGAGAAAACTTCTCGGACAAAGACAGCCTCTTTTGCTTTTTCGCGATAACCTTCATGTCATAGCTCCTTCAGTTGAGTTTGATTTGGGTTCAGCCAACCGCTGCCTGGCTTCGCAGGCGTTCCAACCAGAACCAGTCCAGGCTGGTCCAGGATTCAATCCATCTTCACGGGCTCATCGCATATCCCTCCGGTTGCAATGTCCCTAGAACTCCGTCGTCGAGCCAGAACCGGAACCCGCATAACTTCTCCCGCATCGCGAGCGACGGGATGTGGTCGGCGACCTGTTCGCGGCGGTCCATGGTGCCGGTAATAATCAGCTCAGCGTCCCCGTCGTCGGCCTGGCGGTAAACCCGGAACACGGCGGTCGAGACACCGGGTATCGCGGAGAAGAGCAGGTTCCGGACCGCGAGAGAATCCTCGAGCGCCTGGAGCGAAGCGTTGCGCTCGCCAATACTGGGCACGAGGTCCGCGTCCCAGGGATCCGGCGGGCGGGCCATCCACTCGCACTCTGCGCGGTCGCCGCGTACCTCCAAACGCAACAGCCTGAGGGGCGCGCGCGACAATTTGCCAAAACGCATACGCGTCTGCAGTTTTCGGACGAACTCGGCGGCTTCCCATAGTTGCTCCATCCACCGCAACTCCCTCGTGCGTTTCGCCGTGATATCGCTCTCAGCCGCCACCACTCGAGTCAGCGCCCGACCGGCCGGGACCCATCTTCGCCTCACTCGGCGAAGAGGTCAGAAGACAGAAGTGCCCCCTGGTCTCGAAACCCGCAGACACGCTCGCGATCAACTCACTCGCGATCAAATTGTGGTGATTGAGACAGGCACGGCGTCGTGCCTCAGGAATCGCCTCTTGTCGGCATCGAAAAGAGGGAACAGCCTTACTGCGACCGACCTACCAACTGGTGCTGGATTCTGACGGGGGGATCTCGGAAAGTCAAATTCAAATTTTTTATTGTGGATATTATTCCAGCTTGGGCGCGGCCGCGCACTAGCTGGCTGCCTGCGGTCCGTTTTTGATCGCGTGGCTGAGAACGATCGCCTCCGCGATCTCCTTCATGGGCCTACGCCTTTGCTGGCTTTGGCGCTGCAACATGAGGTAAGCCTCCGGCTCGCTAATCATCAACTCGCTCTGCAGGATTCCCTTGGCGCGCTCCACCAGTTTCCGCATCGCGAGCCGCCCGGCGAGCTGGGAATTCTCGCCCTCGAGCCGCGCCATCTCAATTTCAGCGCCCACCAAAAAACCAATGGTCGAGATCAGACCGATCTCACAGTCGTCATAGCGATGCGGTACCCGGTTCTGCAGATTGAGAACCCCCACCAGCCGTCCCCGGCTGACCAGCGGCACCGAAAGGAACGCCTCAAAGCGGTCTTCCAGCAACTCATTGAACAGCTTGAAGCGAGGGTCCGCATAGGCCTTCTGCGAAACGATCGCGGGCTCCCGATGTTCGGCGACCCAGCCGGTAATCCCCTGACCTACTCTTAGTTTCAGGCGATCCACCGCTTCCGGATGAGGATTTTTCGAAGCCCGAAGCACCAGCTCGTCACCTTCGAGCACATAGACAAAGCAGGAGTCGCACGCCACCATGGAGGCGGCGAATTCGACCACTTCCATCAACACATTTTCAAGCGGCAGCGCTCGCGAGATGCGGCGCGCAACTCCGCGTAAATGGGTAACTGCTGCCATTTCGGCCGTCGCCGGCCGCAAGCGTTCGGTTTCACCCAAAGAGGACTGCCGACCCGGCATATACCATTCCGCGGATGCACTCATACCATCCACGCTACTTGGCCGCTGGGGCGAGAACAACTATCCTTAAGTATGGGTTTCGATAGAAAGAAATTATGGGCAGGATAAGGAAAACGCTATTGCCGGGCGCGAGGTTTGAGCCGGTCGACCATGCGCACCAACTCGGCCAGGGAAGCGGCTTTCATCTTGCGCATGACCTGGCCCCGGTGCATCTTAATGGTGACCTCGCTGATTCCGAGCTTCGCCGCCGCCTCCTTATTGGTAAGTCCGGCTCCGATGAGTTCGAGGACTTCCCCTTCGCGTGCCGTGAGTTCATCGAAGCGAGACTGCAATAGGGACCATTCCGCTTGTTCCTCGCGTCTGCGCCGATCGCGCTCGAGGCCCTGGTGAATCGCCGCCAGCAGGTCTTCCTTCTGAAAGGGCTTCATCAAAAAGTCAATCGCCCCTCCCTTCATGGCTCGAGAGGTCATGGGAACGTCGCCGTGCGCGGTGATGAAGATGATGGGAATNNATGCCGGCCTTGGCCAGCATCTCCTGAAACTGCAACCCGCTCACGCCCGGCAGTCGGACGTCGAGCACCAGGCAACTGGTGACATCGGGCCGTGCCGCAGACTGGAACTGTTCGGTGGATTGAAACACTTGCGTGCGAAATCCGACTGATTCCAGAAGATTACTGACGGCCTCGCGAACCGAGGCATCATCATCGACGATGAAGATCAAAGGT
>PKYX01000118.1 GCA_003132825.1 Acidobacteriaceae bacterium | reverse complement strand
CGCCGAAATCTTCGCCCAGCCGCTCGACGTGACCGATTCCGAAGCCGTGCACCGCTTCGTCGATGCCGTGATATCCAAGTTCGGCGCCGCCGATATCTGCGTCACCAATGCCGGCGGTCCCCCGGCAAAAGGCTTTCTGGCCGCCACTCTGGAAGACTGGGATAAAGCCATCGACCAAAATTTCCTGAGCACGGTGTACTTCGCGCGCGAAGTCATCCCGCATATGCAAAAGAAGCACTGGGGCCGCATCCTCACCATCACCTCTGTCACCACCAAACAGCCCGTGGCGGATCTGGTCCTATCGAATGCCGTCCGGGCTGGGGTCGTAGGCTTGGTCAAGAGCCTGGCCAACGAATTTGGCAAAGACGGAATCCTGGTGAACAACGTCGCTCCCGGCTACACAGCCACTGACCGCCTGAAGAATCTGGCCAAGGCTCGGTCCGCGTCGCAAGGCAAAACCGAGAAAGAAGTTTTCGAAGCCTGGGCCGCCGACGCCCCCTTGAAGCGCGTAGCCGAGCCCCGGGAGATCGCCGATGCCATCGTCTGGCTGGCCTCCGAGCGCGCATCGTTCATTACCGGTCAGACCATCCTGGTCGATGGCGGGACCTACAAGGGGATGTAGCGCAATCCCTCGAGATGCACCAGGAGCCCCGCATCTCGGACGCTTCTCGAGAGTTCGAATCGGCGAACCGTGGGCGGAATCGAAGCCGGAATCAGCCGCGCAGCAGGACAAGCGTGCGGCCCACGACGCAAGCGGTGGGTCCAAGGCGGGCAACGGCAAAGCCGCAGCGGGTGCGCAGATCAGTCCGCGCCCTGAGATCAGAGATCAGAGATCAGAAATCAGAAAGAGGACGGTGCAATGCCAAAACCAAAGCCTGCAGGCAAGCGCAAGAGCAAGAGCCCGAAGAAGTCCAGCCCGGGCCGTCGAGCGCCCGAGAAAGTCAGCCCGACAAGAGCCGAACCCAAGCACCTGCCCTGGGGTTCGGTCGAGCTCGAAGAACTGAATCCGCTACTGCAGCGCCAGTTCATTGTCGGGAAAAGGTTGATGGTCGCCCGTCTGGTGCTGAGGAAGGGCTGCATCATCCCCTTGCACAGTCATCACAACGAACAGGTGACCTGTATTCTCGAGGGCGCGCTGAAGTTTTGGATCGATGGCAAGGAAATCGTTGTCCAGGCCGGTGAGGTGCTCACCATCCCGCCCCACATGCCGCACAAGGCTGAAGCTGTCGTGGATACTATCGATCTCGACGTTTTTGATCCCCCCCGCAAGGACTGGATCGATAAAACTGACCTGTACCTGCGTGCCCAGCGGTAACGCCGCGCCCGCCGGCTGTGGTGGGGGCCGCGCCGGTCCCCATGCCGGTCCTCTCCCGCGGCCCGTTCCCGATCCGCTAACCAGGACGGAGCCGCCTGCGCCCCGTGATTGGCCCTCTGTTATTCTGGATATTCCTGTCGCTTGCGGCCACTGATCGAGATGACCAACCAAACCACGATTCTGGACCCCAAACTCGAGCAGACCGTATCCCAACTGCGGTGCATCGAATGCGGCGCGGTGCACAAGAGCGCCAGCCGGACCCTGCGTTGCCCGAGCTGCGGCGATCTGCTCGAAATCATTTATCCCGCCTGGAAAACCAGCGGCGGGCGCGCCGCCGGCCTGAACGCCTCCGAACTCAAAGCCCTCTGGCGCCGGCGTCGCAGCTCCCGCGCGGCCGTCGACCAGAGCGGGGTGTGGCGTTTCCGCGAAGTCCTCCCCGCGCTCGCCAGCGGCCACCAAGCCATCAGCCTCCGCGAAGGCAACACCCCACTCTATGAAATGCCCCGCTCGGCCCGCATCGTCGGAGTCCCTCACCTCTACGCCAAGCATCAGGGCATGAATCCGACCGGGTCTTTCAAGGACACCGGGATGACGGTCTCGGCATCGTTCGCCCGCCAGGAAGGATTCCGCTGGGTGGCCTGCGCCTCGACCGGCAACACTTCGGCTTCGATGGCCGCCTACGCTGCCCGCGGCAGCATGCGCAGCCTGGTTCTCATTCCCGACGGCAAAGTTTCCTGGGGCAAACTTTCGCAGGCCCTCGACTACGGCGCCGTGACCTGCCAACTGAAAACCGACTTCGATGGTTGCATGCGGGTTCTGAATGAGGTGGTTGAGCGCATGCCCGTCTACCTGCTCAACTCCGTCAATCCCTATCGCCTCGAGGGACAAAAGACCGCAGCCATCGAATTGCTCGAGCAGTGCGATTGGCAATCTCCCGACCACGTCATCGTGCCGGGCGGCAACCTTGGCAATTGCTCGGCCCTCGGCAAAGCGTTTCTCGAAATGAGGGAGCTTGGTTTGATCTCTCGCATGCCCAAGCTTTCCGTCATTCAAGCCGAAGGCGCGAACCCCCTGGTGCGAACGGTTCGCGAGACCTCCGGAAAGCGTCTCATTCCCGTGCAAGCCGAAACCATGGCTACCGCCATTCGCATCGGCCACCCCGCTTCGTGGAAAAAGGCGGTGCGGGTTCTCGAAGCGACCGGGGGCACAGTCGAGCAAGTGAGCGAAATCGAAATCGCGCAAGCCAAGGCGGAAATCGGCGCCGATGGGGTCGGTTGTGAGCCCGCGTCCGCGGTCACGCTGGCCGGTCTGAAGAAGCTGGTGAAGCAGGGCTTTGTCAAACCTTCCGAAACCGTCGTCCTAGTTCTCACCGGCCACCTGCTCAAGGATCCGGAGTTTACGCTAAAGTTTCATCGCGGCGACCTCTTCAGTGGCACCCCACTGGAAAGCCAAGCAGCCATCCTGGCCGCCCACGAGCGCGCGCCCATCGTGCTCGATGCGAGCGCCGACGCGGTCGTTAAGACCCTGGAGCAAGCCGAAACCCTGGCAGAGGAACCCTGATCAGGAACCGTAGGAAGAAGACCTGGGCTGTCGGGCGGCGCGGCCCTTTGAGCGCTCGGATAAAGGACAGATATCTAAGGACAAAAGAAGGGCCACCAAAAATCGCCCGCAGGGGTGGAACATCAGCTAAAACCCTTCCGGGCCACCGGAGAGACTCCCTACAACATGAGCAAGAAGGCCCCGACTCCAGCCGCCCTCCACCTCACCCTGCCCGCGACCTCGGCCAACCTGGGCCCGGCCTTTGACGCCGCCGCGCTCGCCATGCGGCTGTTTCTCAAGATCGGCGCCCGCCCAGCCAAAGAATTTTCCATCGAGGCCAGCGGCCGCGACGCCGAAATCTGCGGCCGCCTGGAAAATCACCTGATCCTGACGACCTACCGTGAGATCCTCCGGGCGGAAGGAAAAAACCCGCTCCCTCTGGCGCTTCGCCTCGACAACCAAATCCCCATCGGCAAGGGATGCGGCTCATCCGCTGCCGCCCGCCTGGCGGCCATCGCCCTGGCCGTCCATTTCGGCAAATTACGTTGGTCCGACAGTCGCATCATCGGCGAGGCCTCGCGCCGCGAGCACCATCCCGACAACGCTGCCGCCTGCTGGATGGGTGGACTTGCCGTCGCCCGCATGTTGAGCGAAACCGAAGCCCAAGTCGCCCGTTTCCTCCCGAAAGGGAACTGGCCCCTGCTGCTCGCCGTCCCCGAGCAGACTCTTTTCACCGAGGAAGCCCGTCGCGTCCTCCCCGCGCAATACTCGCGCGCCGATGCCGTCACCAACATCCAGAACTCCATGCTGTTGCTGGCGGCGTTGGTGCAAGGCAACCCCAAGTTGCTGGGCTCGGCGCTCGCCGACCGGATCCACCAGCCCTACCGCGCCGTCCTGTGTCCGCTCTTACCCGCGCTCGAAAAACTGGCCGGAGTCTCCGGCATTCTGGGAGTGGCCCTGAGCGGAGCCGGTCCTTCCGTATTGATTTTTCTGGAGGCAAAAGCCAGTCTGACCCGGGTCCAAGCCCGGGTCGCCGAGCGCCTGCGCACCGCAGGCCTTACCGCGGAACTGATCCCCACCGCAATCTGCGCTTACAGTAATGCGACAAAGCACCGCTAAGAGGCCGGTGTCTGGGCCTGCCCTTGATTTTAAGGGGTGGAATTGCGCAGGTCTGCAAGAGGGGCGGTTGGCTCAGCCGCGCTCCGGGCTTTCGCCCGCCAGCGGCTGGTCGGCGGCTGCTATACGAAACAAATGCTGTTCGAAACTCAGGTAGGGATCGCGCGCGAAGCGATCCGGATACGAAGTCAGGGCCCGCATAAAGTTCTCAATCTCCCGCTGCACTTCGCGTTCGCGCCGGGCGTCGGAGACCGCGGTGCCCACCGCTGGCTGCTTTCGTCTAATCATTTCTCCACCCCTGGGAACCAGTGACTGCCGCACGCGCTCGCAAACACACCGGTCCAAGCGCGTTCATTCGTGGAAGCGGCCTCTGCTTATCCGGCCAATCTCCTCGCGGAATCGGGGGAACCGACAATCTACGTGCACCCTTAAAGCCTGTAAATAGCACCTCCGTGCTACTGCCGGGCCGGGGCCAGCCCGAGGACACGCCAAAGATTCGCCTAGGGGCGGCTGGCCGGGGGAACAATGCCATTCATCCGCAGATACTCGACCATTTGCCCGTAATGATCCCAAGGATGACCGGCTGCCAAGAGCGCAAACCGGAGTCGCGTCGACGTTCCCTCCCCGAAGGGGTTCTTGATTGGGTCGACCAGATTGGCCTGGGTTACGGTCCCCAGCGCCCGCTGCAGATAGGCAAAGGAATCGTTGAGGTACTTCAGGATGTCAGCCTTGGTTTTCACCGAGTCAGGCCCCTTTTCTTCGTTAACGTCGACCGGTGATTTCTCCTGTAGGATGACGGCGCCAAACAGGTAGTTCACCGCGCCCACGTGCTTTACCTCTTCGGCGAAAGTGCGCACCCCCTTGAACTCTCCGTTGCTCGGCGCAAAGGAATACTTGTCCTCCGGCATGGCTTCCGCCGCGGAGACGAACTCGTGTTCGGCATTGCCCACATAGCTATTGAATACGTCCGGGACCATCGGGGCGGCTGCCGGTTTTGCATCCTGTGCCCCAGCCGTGACCCCGCATCCCAGCAGGAAAAGGCACGCACCCATCCATTTCATCTTCGTCAGTCCCATTTCATTTCTCCCTCGAAAGCAAATTTTGACTCCACCGCCTACGACCCGAGCTAATCCCGCACCACCGAAGGCGCAAGCTGCAGTTCCTGCGAGCTCAGCCGGAAACTCCGTACCGTAAACAAGCCCACGATCAAAGCCCCGGCCGCACAAAGCAGAGTGGTCGAAACCCCAACCTTGGTCGCCAGAGCTCCCCAGGCCACGCTGCCGACCGCCATCCCGCCCTGCAACACGAAAAGGTACATGGACAACGTCCGCGCCCGCAGTGACGATGGCGACATGGTCTGCGCCGCCACATTCAGGCAGGCCAAAATCCCAATCCAGGCCGTCCCGCTCGCGAACAGCACCAGATTCAGCCACCCCAACGCTTGCACCCTGCCCGCCAGAACCGTCATGGCGGCAAACAGCAGAATATCGAACACCACCATCCCATCCACCGAGAGCCTGGTGCGCAGCCGAGGCAATACCGCCGCTCCCGCGAGAGCCCCTAGTCCAAATGATCCGAGCATCAGGCCGTAGCCGCTCGCTCCATAGGGACGCGCCAGAATCGGAAGCAGCGCCAGCAGCGAACTCGCTCCCAGGCTGAACGCTCCCGTCCGCACCAGTACGCAGCGCACCAGCGGAGCCGTTCGCCCGTAGCGCAACCCCGCCAGCAGAGCATCGCTCACCCGCCCGGTCTCGAGCCGCTCAAAATGCGGCCGCTGCCAGCGGTACAAAAAGAAGATCACGCCAAAAAACGAAGCCGCATTCAGCAGAAACGCCCAGCCTGACCCGGCCGCCGCGATCACCAGCCCGCCGAGCGCCGGACCCACCGCCCGCGCCACGTTGTAGCCCACCGAGTTCAGCGCCACCGCCGCTGCGTGGCGCTCGGCCGAAATGATCTCCGGGGTAATCGCCTGCCAAGCCGGATCGTTCATGACTGCCCCGAGCCCCAGCGCAAAGGTGAATCCCAAAAGGACCCAGGGCGTGAGGTCGTGCCGCAAGGTGAGTACGCCGAGCGCCCCCGCCGCCAGCACCATCCATCCCTGGGTGATCAGCAGAAACCGCCTCCGGTCCACCATATCCGCCAAGGCACCGGCCGGGAGAATCACCAGAAACACCGGCAGGGTGGTAGCCGCCTGCACCAGGCTCACCATGAGCGGCGACATGGTGAGCTGGGTCATCATCCACCCCGCCCCCACGTTCTGCATCCAGGTGCCGACGTAGGAGATCACGGATGCCACCCAGAGCGACCGAAACAGCGGTTCGCCGAGAGGCGCCCAGGCCGAGCCCGACTGTGTCCCGGACAACCT
>PKYX01000094.1 GCA_003132825.1 Acidobacteriaceae bacterium | reverse complement strand
GAAAGTCAATGTTCTGCCGCGTCCCTACCAAGTGCTGATCGAGAGCGGGCTGCTCGACCGCGCTGGGGCGCATTTGCGCGAACTGCTCGGGGATCGTAAACGCGTATTCGTGGTCACCGTCTCTCCGGTCCGCCGCCGCTGGGGGAAGTCCTTGGCCCGGTCGCTTGCGGCCGCCGGATTCGCCCCGGAATTTGTCGAGATGCGCGACGGCGAACGCTACAAGCGACTGGCCACGGTCGCGGCACTGGCCGAGAAAATGACCCGGCTGGGGGCGGAGCGGGATGCCGTCGTTTTGGCCTTTGGTGGCGGGGTGGTGGGCGACGTGGGCGGCATGCTGGCGTCGGTCTACATGCGCGGCGTCGAGCTGGTACAGATTCCGACCACGGTACAGGCGCAGGTCGATGCTTCGGTCGGGGGCAAGACGGGGGTCAACCTCGGCGCCGGGAAAAATCTCCTGGGCACGTTTTATCAGCCGATGGCCGTACTGATCGACCCGGCGGTGCTGACTACTTTGCCCGAGCGTGAATTTCGCGCCGGCCTCTATGAATCGCTCAAAGCGGGTGTGATCGGCTTGCCGGAGCTGTTTCGGGTGCTCGAAAAAACCCCCGTCCAGACCTTACGCCGGGACCAGAAGATGCTCGAATGGGTGATTGCGGAATCAGTCAAGCTGAAGGCCCAAGTGGTGTCGGCGGACGAGCGGGAAGGCGGACTTCGCCGGGTGTTGAATTTTGGCCATACCATCGGCCACGCCCTCGAGTCTGCCACCCGGTACCGTGATTTTCTCCACGGCGAAGCGGTGGCGTGGGGCATGATCGCCGCCACCCAGATCGCTTTTGCCATGGAACGCATCGACGGTGCGAGTGCCCGGCGGATTGCCGATGCGGTGCGGTCTCTCGGTCCCTTGCCAGCGGTCGCGACCCGCAGCCAGAGGGTGATCGATGGGCTGCGGTCGGACAAGAAAACGCGCCAGGGTGTGGTCCATTTTGTGCTGCCCCGGGAAATTGGCCGAGTCGAGATTGTGAATGATGTACCGGGGAGCGTGCTGCGGGCGGCGGTCGATGAATTGCGGCGAGCATCACGGCGGCCCTATCCGCGAGCGCATCCGTCGCATCGAAGCGCAGGCGTTACGGAAGTTGCGTCCCGAATAGTTCCGAGGAGAGACGCGAGCCTCGGCCGGGCTTCGGCGATGGCATGGCGAAAAAGAGAGGCTGGTTGTGAGCGATCCTAAGACCGTCGTCCTCGGGGCCTCTCCCCCCGGGGCCAGCGACCCGGTGGCGGCCGGGCGCGCGGTGCGCGAGATGTTTACCTCCATAGCGCCGCGCTACGACCTGCTCAATCATCTGCTGTCGTTCAATATCGACCGCCTGTGGTGGCACAGAACGGCGCGCGCCTTCGCGGAAGCTCTGGCTCGTCCCGAAGCCCGCGTTCTCGACCTCTGTTGTGGCACCGGCGACATGGCGTTGGCTCTGTATCGTCGAGCCGGGACAGCATCTCCGCAGATACTAGGCGCGGACTTTTCCCACGCCATGCTGCAGCGGGCCCGCGAGAAGTCGGCCAAAACTAGGCTGCGCTGGGTCGAAGCGGACGCGCTCCATCTGCCTTTCGCCGATGCCAGCTTCGATCTGGTTTCGACCGCCTTCGGCTTCCGCAATCTGGCGGACTACGACGCTGGCCTCGAGGAAATCTTGCGCGTGTTGCGCCCCGGCGGAGAATGCGGAATTCTGGACTTCGGCGAACCCCGGGGCCTGATGGGCCAACTCTACCGAATCTATTTCAAACGCATACTGCCGGCGGTAGGAACCCTGCTGTCGGGAGTGAGCGGCCCCTATCGATATCTGCCGGCATCGGTTGAGCGCTTTCCGCAACCCAAGGAAATGCTCGATCGTATGCGCCAGGCGGGTTTCGAAGGGGCTTCCTGGAAGCCCTACACCTTTGGCATTGCCGGACTGTATCGCGGGAAAAAGTAGCGGGAGGGATCTGGCGATGCGTTCCCTTACGCCGTCGCCGCAGGGGAAGCAAAAGTATCCTCAAACGCCTCTTCCACGGTGAAGCGGATCACCCTTTCGTAATCAGCCCCCAGGAATTCGCGCAGGCGCTCGGTATTCATGAGGTACTGGCCTGTCAAATAGGGTAGGGCGTCGGGCGGAATCGCGGAAATCCCGAGCCTCCATAGCAGTTTGAGCGCCAGCCGCAACGATCCCTCTCCCGGCACGCGGACGCACCGGGCCTGCGCAATGGCAACACAGCGCGCGATGGTAAGAGGCTCGCCTCGCCCGGCCACGTTCAGCACGGTGAGGCGCTGGGTCTCCGGTTCCGTTCTTCTCGCGATGTACACCAGCAGGCGGGCTACGTCATCCACGTGAACGAACTGCATGCGATGCTCGAGGTAGCGCTTGCCGATGGGCAGCAGGCAGGGAAGACGCCGGCCCCGGCTTCGCAGCCGCTCGGCCCGCTCCGACTGCCCATTGGGGGTGCCGCGAAAGGCGCCCAGCATGTAACTCTCGACCGTCGCACCAGCGAAAATGTGCGGCCGCAGCACATAGGCGCTGCAGCCCCGTAGTCCCGGTGCCCGCTGCTGGATTACCTTTTCCGATTCCTTCTGGTGGATGGCACAGGGCAGCGTGTGGGCCCCGAGCGGATAGTCTTCGCCGGCCGCCCCGGGAATGTCCGGACCGTAGACCGCGACGCTGCTCGGAACGATGAATTTCTGCACGATGGTCTCATAACGATTGGTCTCTCCGATGGCTTCCATGATGCGCGCCGTTCCCGCAACGTTGATGCGCCACATGCGATCGGTGTCGAGGATCTGGTTGCGCACCGGATCGAGGACAAACGCCAGATGAAGGATGGCCGCTACCCGCGAGTCGCGCAGCAGAAGCATCAGGTCACGACAGGATTCTTCTTCCCCGAGGTCCATGCGCACAAAGCGCAAGGGCAGGCCGCTGTGGGGCGGATTGAGGTCCACCCCGATGACCTCATAGTCGGCCAACAGGGGCAGAACACGAACTCCGAGATTGCCACTGATGCCCGTGACCAGGATGGCCGGTTTCGGGCTACTCATGGGCCAGCCGCCATGCCAACCCACACAGGGAAATAAGCAACGTTCCTCCGGGAACGGTGGACATACGCAGGCAAAATCCTAGCACACAGGCGAGCGCTGGCCGCGCTCAACCGTAGGGACGGAGAACCAGCCTCGGAACCCGCGCCCCGGAAGCGGCGGAAGCCCGGCCGCATCCCTCGTCTAAAGGAGGCACCGAGTTGGCGGGAAACTCACGCCCCAGCGATAATGAAGGCGGGTCGGGAGGGTCGTCCATCTACAGTCCTCAATCCATGCGCGCGGAAAAGCGGGCCGTGGCCGGAAACTCGGTCGTGGCAGCGATCGCCGTGACCACGCTGAAAATCGTGGTGGGGTTCTCGACCGGCAGTTTGGGCATCCTGTCGGAAGCTGCGCATTCGATCCTGGATCTGATTGCCGCCATCATTACCCTGCTTTCCATTCGAGTCTCCGACAAACCGGCCGACGCGGAGCATCAATACGGCCACGGCAAGGTAGAAAATTTTTCCGCATTCATCGAGACCGGTCTGCTGCTGCTGACTTGCATTTGGATCGTCTATGAAGCGGCCGAACGTCTGTTCTTCCGCCACGTAACTATTGAACCCGGCATCGCCGCCTTTGCCGTGATGTTCGTTTCGATGGGCGTCGACTTCTGGCGTTCGCGCGCGCTCGGCCGGATTGCCGCCAAGTACGACAGCCAGGCGCTCGAAGCCGATGCCCTGCACTTTTCTACCGACATCTGGTCGAGCGGCGTGGTCGTCCTCGGCCTTCTGCTGGTGATGATTGGCCGCAGCTACGGCATCGTCTGGCTGCGCGACGCCGATCCCGTGGCCGCGCTGATCGTGGCCGCGGTTGTGGTGTATGTGAGCAGCCGCCTGGCGCGCAAAACCATCGACGCGCTGCTCGATGCCGCGCCGCGGGAAGTGCGCAGCCAGATTGTGGCCCAGGTTTCCAAGGTGAATGGCTTGTTGGAGGTGGACCGGGTTCGGATCCGCCGCGCCGGCAACAAATACTTCGCGGATCTTTCCGTCGGCATGGCCCGCAACGTCACCTTCCAGCACTCCGAGCAGGTCGCCGACGCCGTGACCGATGCCGTGCATCAGGTGCTGCCGGAAGCCGACGTAGTGGTTCACTCGGTGCCCCGCGCCGTGCGCACCGAAAACATTTTCGACCGCGTGCGCGCCGTGGCCACGCGTCACAACTTCAATGTGCACGACGTCAGCGTGCAGGACTTGAAAGGCAAGCTACACGTGGAACAGCATCTCGAGCTGGACGAACGCCTCAGCCTGAAGGAAGCGCACGATCGGGTGACCCTACTCGAAAGCGAAATCCGCCAGGACGTCCCGGAAGTTTCCTCGATCCTGACCCACATCGAGAGCGAGCCCTCGACCATCGAACGCGGCGACGAGATCGGCCGCGATGCCGCGCTCGAGAAGCGACTGAAAGCCATCGCCAAGGCTTTCCCGGAAGTGCTCGATGTGCACGAAGTGCGCATCAAGCGGGTGCGCGGACACTTGTATGTTTCCTGCCACTGCACCCTGTCGGACGAGTTGCCGCTCTCCCGCGTGCACGAGATCTCGACCGAACTGGAGACTCGCTTCAAGCAGGAAGCTCCGCAGTTGTTTCGTGTCCTCATTCATCCCGAGCCGAGCACCGATAATCGCAGGTAGGTCGGCGTTCGGCGGGTCGATGGCCCGATCAGGCGGCCAGGGAGCAGGCCGCTTCGTCGCAGTGGGCAGGGTTGCAGCTAGAATCCTTTACGGTTCCGAACCTCCGGTTGCCCGCCAGACTCCATTCCGCCCGCGGCTATCTCTCGATCGCCGCCGCCACGTTTTGCTGGGGCGTGTCGGCGACCCTCGGCCGCGCCGCCTTTACCGGCCGCCTGTTTCCCGGCAACCAAACTCTCGCGCCTGTCGATCCCCTGATTCTTTCCCAGACGCGGGTGACGTTTGCGTTTCTGGTTTTCCTCTCGGTTCTGCTTTGGCGGCGCGGCGGGCGGCGATTGCAATTGCCGGCGGCTGATTTCGGACGGATGTTGCTGCTCGGTATCCTGGGGGTGGCCGCCTCCAACTACTTTTACTATCTCGCCATCCAGAGGACCAACGTCGCCACCGCCATCATGGTGCAGTACACGGCGCCGGTGTGGGTACTTCTCTACATGGTCGCGCGCCGCTTGCAACGACCCACCCTGCCGCGATTGGTTGCCGTGGCCCTGGTCGTAACCGGCATCGCACTCGTGATTGGACGCTTCGGCCGCAACGGTCTCGATCTCGATCGGATGGGGTTGTTGGCCGCCTTGCTGACAGCATTTTCTTTCGCCCTCTACAACGTCGGTGCCCACAGTCTTCTGAGACGCTACGACCACTGGACGGTCCTCTTGTACATGACCTTCAGCGCTTCTCTATTCTGGATCGTGGTCAACCCGCCGTGGAAGGTCATGGCCGAGCACTACTCGGGCGAGCAGTGGCTGTTTCTTCTGGGGTTCTCGGTCGTTTCCCTGCTGGTACCGTTTTCTTTCTATATCGGCGGCCTGCGTTACCTCGATCCCACTCGCGCGGTCGTCGTCAGTTGCCTGGAACCGGTGTTTTCCGTCGCGATTGCCGCCCTGGTTCTCGGCGAGCTGGTGCACCCGCTGCAGATTTTCGGGATGGTCTTGGTGCTAGTCGCAATTGTGCTGGTCGAAATGCCGGACCAACGGTCGGGGGAAGCCGTGGTGGTTGCGCCGATCGAGTAGCCGGGTGCCAGGGACCGCTCGAACCCCGGATGTCCCTGGGCAATTAAGAATTCATCCGCCGGTTTGAGCAATCGACACCTCCGTGATCGCCAGCAGCTGAAAATATCGCTGCGCCTTCTTCACGTCCCTGCCAATCTGCTCGCGCAGCGCCTCGACTGAGGGAAATTTGACTTCGTCGCGCAAGCGGGAGAGGAAATAAACTTCCACTTCGGTCTCCGGAGTCAATGCGATGGCATGGAAGTTCAGCAGGTGGGATTCCACGGCGAACGAATCGGCGCCGAAGGTCGGGCGATTTCCAACGTTGGTCACCGAATCAAAGCACTCCTCGCCCACCCGAGTGCGAGTAATGTAGACGCCATCGGCGGGGATGAGCTCCTCGTAGCGGCTCAGGTTGATGGTGGGCACGGTG
>PKYX01000215.1:2073-3679 GCA_003132825.1 Acidobacteriaceae bacterium | reverse complement strand
GTCCTGAACCTTTTCGTTGGTAAAATGAGCCGCCGGAATGTGAAAGTTTCCCTCGAGCAGCAGACGATTGGAAACGTCCTCACTCCCTGCAGGAAGACTAAGCTTGGTCTTCATCGCGACCCTCCCCGTCATGATCGGCGGGTCGGTCTTGACCCCCAGCTTTAGCAGATCTTCGATGCGGGCATTGCCCAGCACTACATCGAGTTCTATGTCGTGACCCCGAGGGCTTTTTATGCGCACGATCTTGCCTCGCGCCGTAAAAGACGAGTGCAGGACTCTGGCCTTTATCGGGTCGAGATAGGTGTCGCCGTCCGTGCCATCAACAAGCGCATGAAACTCGGTGTGCAGCGGGACGCGATGCCCGCTCACCGTAATCTGAAAGTCGGGCGTATCGGTCTGGCCTTGGACTTCAATGCGCCCCAGCGTCCCGCCATACTTTCCCGTCGACGATAGGATCCCTGCGATGCCCGAAAGCGTTGCCAAATTGGCGTTGGTGAAAGAATAATCCCCCATGACGGCGGTATCGCGCGGACTTTTTTCGTTCAGCGGTCCGAACTGCCCCGTCGAATGGATGGCGCCCTGTGGCTTGGGATTCGTCAAATTCGCATCGAAGCGCAGCGGTTGGCCGGGCCCAATGTCTGCCATCCGCAAATCGCTGATGTCGAATTCCAGCGGCGGCTTGCTCGGTCTGACGGTGTTGATGATGAGTTTTGTCTGGGTGCACACGAAACGGTCCACCACAATACTCATCTTCATTTTTCCGCCCCGCTGCCGCAAGTCCTTCATCTCCTGGCGGTCATGGTTGGGAGGGATATTCACCACGAGGCCATCCAAATAAATTACGTCTACATGCATGGGCTCACGAAACAGGCTGCGCAGCGCCGTCTGAAAACGGAATTCTCGAACCGCAAGCAGAGGCTGCACCCCGGGTTCCCACGCATTCGGATCGGTGAGCCCGTAGATCCGCAGCCCGTTCCCCTCGACGTGAACGCCATCTGCCACCCAGACGTGAAGCTCCCCGAGTTCAACCCGGCTTTTGAAACGAGCCGATAGCGTCTCAATCACTCGCGCTCGAAGAATAGGCTGTGCCCGCGCCATCACCACGCGAACGCCCACCGCCACCACCGCGGAAAATACCAGGAGGATTCCAACGATCCAGCGCCACCTGCGTGTTCGTCGTTCTGGTTGCATAAAAAAGGACCCGCCTGCCAAGCGCTCATGGCTCATCGACAGACAGACCTCCGCGATTTTAATCACCAACCTGGACACTTACGAATCAGGTCTTTCCTGCAGTAATGTTGCGGGGTTGAAACCGGCGTCGGTGGGAAATGCCAGGGTGCTGGCTGTGTTTNNACCATCCTCTGACTCCCAGCAAAACTCCTTGCCCAACCCGTATTTTCGCGGGAAAATGTTCCCTTCCAACGGTTCCCCGATTCTTCCTGCGAAAGCAGACCAGAGGTATTCGCATGCATTCCATTTCTCGCCATGCCTTTGCTGCCCTGATTTTATTTTTCCTTTTTGCCAGCTTTTATGGCAGCCAAGCCCAGACCAGTCTTCCCTACCAGAAACCTCCTCAAGCGATCATCGATCTGGTCGACACCCGGCC
>PKYX01000215.1:0-2063 GCA_003132825.1 Acidobacteriaceae bacterium | reverse complement strand
CTGCAGGCTCTTCCGAACGGCCAGGCCAAGCCGGTTTCCGGGCTCCCGTCCGACGCTAAGATCCGTTTCGCTGCGTGGTCGCCCGATGCCCGCCACGTTTCCTTCATCAATGCTACTGACAATCCCACCGACGCTGCTCTCAGTCTGTGGATCATCGATGTGGCCTCGGCCCAGGCCCGCCGTCTGCCCGGCATTGCGCTCAATGCCATTTTCGGGCGACCCTGTGAATGGTCCAGCGATAATGCCAGCCTTATCTGCAAGACAATCCCTAAAGATAGAAGTCCAGCTCCGAAGCGCAGCGAAGTTCCCAACGGCCCCGTGATCCAGGAAAATCTTGGACGCGTCACGCCAGGCGCCACCTATGNNTTTTCGATTACTACGCGACCTCTCAAATTGAAGTCGTCCACCTCGACGGCACTACCAAAGACATTTACCAAACCGGCATTATTCAGAGTGCCTCGCCTTCGCCCGACGCTCACTACATCCTGGTCGACGAGCGCCATCATCCATATTCCTATGTGCTGCCGTTTCCCATGTTTCCCGAGCGCTTCGTCACCATCAATCTGGCGACCGGCGCCAGTAAACCGTTGGCCGACAAACCGCNNCCCCCGCGACAGTTTCCTGGGTCGAAGCCGAAGATGGCGGCGATCCCCGCAAGGATGTTCCCGTCCGCGACACGCTCTTCCTCCTGGACTCCCCTTTCGATGGCTCGCCCCGCAAACTCGCCGACCTGCCATTCCGATTTAGCGACCTGGTCTGGGGAAGCGGCCATCTCGCGCTGGTCGAAGAAGCGCGCTGGAAAGACCGCAAGCGAATTATCCTCGCCGTCTCCCCCGATGCCCCAACTGTTCCAGCTAAATTGTTTGAAGGTTCCTTTGAAGATCGCTATCACGATCCGGGCGAGCCGTTTGAAGTCATGAACGCCGCCGGTAAGCGCGTTTTACAAACCACTGCCGATTCCCGCGGCATCTACTTCCACGCCGAGGGTGCATCGCCAGAAGGTGACCGCCCAGTCGTCTCCGTCATGAGCGCGAACCACGGTGAGACCAAGCGCCTCTGGCAGTCCGCCGACCACTTCTTCGAATCTCCCGTATTCGTTCTCGACGCCGCCAGTTCTACCCTCCTCCTCCGCAGGGAATCTCCGGAACAGCCTCCAAACTACTACCGGAAGAGTCTGGCAAAAGAGGAATTCCAGCAGGTCACATTCTTCCCCAGTCCTTACGGCAACGCACCGCTTCCTAAGAAACAGGTGCTCAAGTACAAACGCGCCGATGGCGTCGATCTCAGCGCCAACCTGTATCTTCCGCCCGGTTACAAGCCGGAAGACGGCCCGCTGCCCGCGCTCATGGAGGCTTATCCCACCGAATACAAGACCAAATCCGCGGCCGGACAAATCCGCGGCTCGCCTTATGAATTCCCAATCCTTTATTGGGGCTCTCCTATTCCCTTTGTCACCCAGGGATATGCGGTCCTCGAGAATGCCACGATTCCTATCATTGGCGAGGGCCAGGCCGAGCCCAACGATACCTACGTGGATCAACTCGTAGCCAGCGCGCAGGCGGCCATCGAGGAAGGCGTGCGCCTCGGCGTCGTCGATCGCCATCGCGTCGCCGTCATGGGCCACTCCTACGGCGCCTTTATGACCGCGAACTTGCTGGCCCACAGCGACCTGTTCAAAGCCGGCATCGCCCGTAGCGGTGCCTACAATCGCACCCTTACCCCGTTCGGATTCCAGAACGAGGAACGCACCTACTGGCAGGCCCCTGAGATCTACTACAAGATGTCCCCGTTTTCTTTCGCCGACAAGATCAAAACGCCCATCCTCCTCATCCACGGCGAGGCCGACAACAATACCGGCACATTCCCCATGCAGAGCGAGCGCCTCTTTAGCGCCATCAAAGGCCAGGGGGGAACCGTCCGCTTCGTCCTGCTTCCCCTGGAATCCCACGGCTACGCCGGCCGCGAATCCGTCCTACATATGTTCTGGGAGATGAACAACTGGATGACCACCTACGTCAAAAATCCTCCCAGTGCGACTGCCGCCGCCAAGCCGTGAGGCATAC
>PKYX01000005.1 GCA_003132825.1 Acidobacteriaceae bacterium | reverse complement strand
GCACGTAGGAGCGGATCTGCGAACCGAAGTTGATATCCAGCTTGGAGTCTTCGAGCTTCTTGGAAATCTGCTTCTTCTTTTCCAGCTCATATTCGTAAAGCTTGGAGCGCAGCATCTTCATCGCTTTCTCCCGATTCTTATGCTGCGAGCGCTCGTTCTGGCAGCTCGCGACAATGCCCGTCGTGAGGTGCGTGATGCGTACGGCGGAGTCGGTCGTATTCACATGCTGGCCGCCTTTGCCGCTGGAGCGGTAGGTGTCGACGCGCAGATCTTCGGGCTTGATGATGACTTCGATGCTGTCATCGATTTCCGGCGAGACATAGACGCTGGCGAATGAAGTGTGGCGGCGTTTGGCCTGATCGAAAGGGGAGATGCGGACCAGGCGATGGACGCCAATTTCGCTCGTCAGCAGACCATAGGCGTATTCTCCGTTGACCGCGAAGGTGGCCGACTTCAGGCCAGCTTCTTCGCCGGGCTGGTAGTCGTAGAGAATCGTCTCGAAACCCCGGCGCTCGGCCCAGCGCAAATACATTCGCAGCAGCATGTCGGCCCAGTCCTGGGATTCGGTTCCACCGGCACCGGGGTGGATGGTCACGATGGCATTGAGAGCATCGTTTGGGCCGGAGAGAAGACTTTCGGTTTCGAGGTGATCTACGAGTTGACGCAGGGAAGCGATTTCGCGGCCGAGGTCCGCATCCACGTTCTCGCCTTCGCCGGCCAGTTCGAAATAGGCGGCTATGTCGTCGCTGCGGCGGATCAGGTCTCGCTCGGTGGCCAGCATATCTTCCAGACGCTTTTTCTCGCGCATGACCTGCTGGGATCTTCGCGGGTTCGACCAGAGATTCGGGTCGGCAGCCTGTTTTTCGATCTCGGCTAGCCGTGGACGCAGATTGCCTGCGTCAAAGGTACTCCCGAAGTTCGCGGACTTTGTCTTTCAAAACTGCGTATTCCTGATCGAACTCGACGTTCATGACTTTCGTTCTGCCTTCTTGAAGATGGGGAGGCGCGTGAGCAACGCCACCAACGAAATTATCGCACACAGCCAGGCGAAGCAATCCCCGTGGGCGGTGTAGAACGTGGTTACGTCCGATAGGGCATAGGGAGCGCGGAGGGCGGCTCGGATCTTGCGCGGCGCCGAGGCCACGACCCGTCCGTAAGGATCGATCGAAGCGGTCACGCCGGTATTGGTATCGCGCAGCAGCCAGCGTCCATTTTCGATGGCGCGCATCCGGGCCTGTTTGAGGTGCTGGGCGTAGGCGCCGCTGTCGCCGTACCAGCCATCGTTCGAGATGTTTAACAAGACCTGCGCTCCATTGGCGGCAAGCTGGCGAACTTCGTCCGGGAAGATGGACTCATAGCAGATGAAGACACCCAGCTTGGTTCCCCCGGCATTGAGCGGTTCGCGAGAGGTGCCGTGCGAAAAGTCGCCGACCTGACTGGTCAAACCGGCAGCAAAGGAAAAAAGACGCCGGAAAGGGACGTATTCGCCAAAGGGAACCAGATGGACTTTGTCGTAACGCGCGACCCAGTCGCCGCCCGGGCTGATGAGGGAGGCCGAGTTGAAGATTTGAGCTGCACCTCCTGCGGCAGGCTGGCCGGTTCTGCCGGTGCCCAGGCTACCAGCCACGATCCAGGTCTGGGCTTCGCGTGCCAACTCGGTTACCGCGCCGCGGAAGATGGGATCGGTAGTGTAGAAGGGAGCCGGGGACTCGGGCCACGCAATCAGGCTGGGGCGCTGCAGATTACCGGCCGATCGATTCTGTACGGCGGAATTTTGGAGCTCAGCAGTCAGGCTGATCGAAGTTAGGTCCTGCAGGGTGTCGTCAAAGTATTCCCGGGTCCAGTCGGCATTGTCGAGGACCGGGACGTTCTCCTGTATCAGCAACGCGGTATGGTCGGGAGGAGACGGCGGCAGCTCAATCCAGCGGGCCGACTGGAGCACGACTATGGCTCCCAATGCGGCGAGCAGAAGCGGCCGGCGCTTTTCGCGTCGTACCAGGAACGCGGCCGCCAGTGCGACATTGACCACCATGATTTCAAAGGAGATACCGTAAACCCCCGTAGTGGTCGCGATGCGCGCCAGGGAAACGTTGTCTACCTGGCTGATGCCCAACAGGTCCCAGGGAAATCCCGTGATGCGGGTGCGGGCTAGTTCGAGTGCTACCCACGCCGCTGGCGCCAACAGCAAGGCGAGCCGGTCCGACTGGCTCTGGCGCGCCAGCAGGCTGATCACCAGTCCGAAGGCACCGTGGTACAGGGCGAGATACATGCTGAACAGAATCAGAATGAGCACGCCGAGCGGCGCACTCACTCCGCCGTATTGGCGCATGGTGCTGTAAATCCAGTAACAGGTGCCGGCGTACCAGAGGATTCCGCAGACATAGGCAAGCAGAAATGCCTGCCAGGGAGCCGCCGGCCGTAGTTTGATCCCTCCCTGGAGTTGCAATGCATCTGGCTGCCGGCTGCGGAGCAGTCCAATCAGGAGCGGCGCGACGGCGACCCAGCCGAGCATGTACAGATTGGGGAGGGGGAAAATCAGGATTTGCAGTGCGGCGGATAGCAGCACGAGAAGCCAAGCACTTTTGTGGATTTTCAGCACGAAGCAAGCATAATAGCAAAGGTACCGTCAGAGGTCGGACGGGCAGTCGTCAGGTTTTGCGGGCACGGGACATCACGCCCTACTTGGCAGAGTTCTTGGCGCCATCCTGAAGTAGGGCCTGGATCTCGCCCTCAAATGCTGCCTTCTCCACCATCCCAACGTGCAAGTCGGCGATCTTGCCGTCACGGTCGATCAGCAACGTCATCGGCATCGAAGTGATCCCGCCGTATAGCTCGGCCACTTCCTGGCTGCCAATGACGACGGGGTAGTTCAGTTTGTGCTCCTCGAGAAATGGCCGTACGGATTTCCAACCGTCCTCATCCATGGAGACACCGATGACGACGAAGCCTCTATCCTCGTACTTATTCTGGAATTCCATGTACCAGGGAATCTCAACCTTACATCCCCCGCACCAGGTGGCCCAAAAATCGAGGAGGACTACTCGGCCTTTGTAGCCAGACAATCTGACCGGGGCGCCTTTGGAGTCAGCGAGAGTAAAGTCCGGGGCTGCCTTGCGGGAATCGTTGGCGGTAATGGCAGCGGGCGTTGTAACCGGCGACGCTAGAGACGCGGCTACTAGCGCGACTGCAAGTGCGAATCCTGCGAACCTCTGGCGTAACATCGTCCTGCCCTCCTACCCTTCCCTAGAAATGGATTACATGATCTGCCATTTATTCGCTATAATTGAATAAATGTCAAGACGAGGCTATCTCGGAGAGTTCGAGTTAATGGTGATGCTGGCGCTTATCCGACTGGGCGATGACGCCTACGGGGTTCCCATCTCCCGGGAGATTGAAGCGAGTAGCGGTCGTGAAGTGTCAGTCGGCAGTGTGTACGCTACCTTGGAACGGCTGGAGGAGAAGGATTTTGTTTCTTCCCGCCTCGGGGATCCGACGCCAGAGCGCGGCGGGCGCGCCAAGCGATATTTCCAAGTGACGCCAAAGGGCTTGCGGGAAGTCCGCAAGACACGGCAAGCTTTGGTCAGCCTGTGGAAGGACCTGCCGGAACTTGTGGAACGACGCCCATGAAAACATCGAGACCTCCGGCGTTCGCTACGTGGCTCTTGGAGTGGCTCGCACTCGGGGACAAGAACGAAGCGCTTGCGGGCGATCTGATAGAAGAATTCGAGCGGCGGCGCTCGGTAGCGTGGTATTGGCGTCAGGTGGTCGCTGGAATCTTAGCCGGTTTAGCAGGCGAATTGCGCGCCGAGTGGGAAGAAGCAGGACACGTCGTTGCGTGGACCTTCGGATTTGCTGTGGCGTGGAATTGCGCAATGTCGTCTTATGAGGGATACGTGGACTCAGTTTCTGTGAGGGAGGCGATGAGTGGCGCCGCGATATCGCCCAGGTTTGTGATTGGTGCCAGGTACCCCCTGGGATCGGCCGTGGTGATGCTGGCCATGGGGATCGTCCTATATCTCGCAATTCTGCGTAGCTTGGACCTTTGGCGATTCGCACGTGGGCTCTCGGTTGGGGTAATGATTCTGGGGCTGGAAGAGCTCGGCTTTCGTACTGTCCTGCCCATGCGTGGTCTGAACTTATGGCGGGTCATTGCGTTCCTGTGGACTTGGTTTTCCTGGCTGCCTCTCTTTGTCGCGGTGCTGCTCTCGATGTGGACGGCACGGCCAAGCTGGACACGGTCCAGCCGTCGCAGGNNAGCTGGACACGGTCCAGCCACCGCAGGCCCCGGATCGTCGGCTGACGTTTTTCCGAGCAGTTGAAAAAGGACCAAGCCGTTGTCGGGCGCCGGCGCTACGCTCACTTCTTTGCCAGGCGCGCCAGCGCCGCGAGTTGCTTCAGGTATTCCCGAAGTGGCTGCGCGGGAGTCCCCCAAAACGCCACCCCCTTGCCGCGCAAGATTTTCTTAGGCAGGACCCCGCCTTGCCCGCCCAGCATTACGCCTTCGCCGATGCGGGCGTGCTCTCCGATTCCGACCTGCCCGCCCAGAACGACGTTGTTCTCGACCACGATGCTGCCCGAGAAGCCGGTTTGCGCGGCGATCACTACGTCTTCGCCGATCTGGCAGTTGTGGCCGATGTGGACCAGGTTGTCAATCTTCGTGCCCCGGCCGATGCGCGTGACTTCCAGAGCGCCCCGGTCGATGGTGGTGTTGGCGCCGATCTCTACATGGTCTGCGATTTCCAAGCGACCGATTTGGGGGAATTTCTCGTAGCGTCCGGTGGTCTTGTCGCGCACATAACCGAAGCCGTCGCTGCCGAGAACCGCGCCCGCATGGATGATCACGTGGTTGCCGATTCGCGTGCCGGGATAGAGGGTTACGTTCGGATATAGCGTGCAATCGCGGCCGATGCTCACTCCGGCGCCGATTACACTACCGGCTCCAATTCTCGTGGCATCGCCGATCGTTACGCGTTCCGCGATGACGACTCGCTCTTCGACGGCCGCATTCGCGCCGAGATGGGCAGTCGGATCCACCACCGCGCTCGAGTGAACACCCGGTTTAGGCTTTGTTGCTGCACAAAGAATTTGTGCCGCGCGGGCGAAGGCCAAGCGAGGCTGGCTCGCTATCAGCAGCGGTTTCATGCGGGTCTCCTCGGCTGCAAACTCCCCGGCGACGACGGCCGAAGCGCACGATTCGAGCGCCAGCAGGAGATTCTTTTCGTCCTCCACGAAGACCAGGTCGCCGGGCGCGGCCGACTGGATATTAGAAACGCCGGCCAAATCCACTGCGGCATTTCCTAGAGTACGACCTCCAACCTGCTCGGCCAAGTCCTTGAGTGAGCGCTTCATGGCACCTTTGTATACGTTTGGCGGGGGAAAGAAAAGCTTCGCGAGGACTAAAATGATGGCATGGAGCGGAAGATTTTTTGGATCAGCTTCACCCTGCTCGGACTGGTAGCCGATTTTCTGTTGCCGATTTGGTGGGCTTTGGCGGCGACGGTTCCGATTTGCGTCGCGAGCTGGTGGATCGCGTATCGCAGCGATTGGTTCTGAAATCGGCGAATCCCTCCGGCGCGATCCTCACCCGGAGCCTCGGGAGCAGTTCCTCACAAAAGCAAGCTCGTTCACAGATTCTAGTAGAGGGGCGGCTGGCCTTCGGGCCGCGTCTTCCAGCGCCGGTGCACCCATAACCATTGATCGGGATATTGGCGGACGTAGTTTTCAATAATGCTTGTGAATATCGCCGTGTTGGTTACGGTGTCGGTGTCGAGGTTGCCGGTGCGCACGAGTTTGACGGCGGGATCGAAACGGAGACGATACTTTCGCAGAGTGCGGTCCCAGATAGTGAAGCCAGGGACCACCGCAGCGCCCGTGCGCAGGGCAATTCTCGCCAGACCGCTGGCGGTGCAGGCCGGAATGCCAAAAAAATCAACGAATACTCCCTGCGGCGGAGTCATGTTGGTGTCCATCAGAATGCCGACCGTTTGCCCGGCCTTCATGGCTGACAATATGCCGCGTACGAAATCGTCTTTATCGACCACGGTGTTGCCGTGCATGGTTCGATAACGGCGGACCATGCGGTCGAGATAGACGTTGTCCAAGGGGCGGGCGACGATCCGCAAAGGGTGGCCGTGGAGGGAGTGGGCGAAGGCGGAGAGTTCCCATCCGCCCAGGTGGGCGGTCAGAAACAGCACGCCTTTGCCTTGGGCGAAGGCTTGTTCGAAATTCTCGAAGCCGTTGTAGACCACGACCCGCGCCAGGTTCTCGCGCGTGTACTTCGGGAACTGCGAGAACTCGCCAGCCATCCAGCCCACTTGGCGAATCATTCCGCGAATCACGCGTCGGCGCTGCGCATCGGTCCAATCGGGAAACGCGAGCCGGAGATTGAACATCGCCGAGCGGCGGAGCGGCGCTCGCACTGCGTAAGCAGCAGCGGCAAAACTGACGCCCACAAATCTGGCGGCCGGCCTCGGCAAGAGTCCCAGCAATTTCATTCCCGTCCACGCCGCGGCATACTCGAGCGATTCCCGCATCGCCGCCATTATACGGTTAGCAAGTTCAAATTGAATCCGCCGATGCTAGACTCGTCCTCGCCTTGAGCGAAAATCGCACGAGCGTGGGCCGCCCGGCGCGCTGGACCGTGCCATTGTCCGCGGCCGCGATCGGCATCTGCCTTTTCGGTAACCTCGGCGCCATGGGCCTCGTCGGCCCCGATGAGCCGCGTTACGTCTGGATCGCGCGCGCCATGGCCGAGACGGGTGACTGGGTCACGCCGCGCCTATACGGGCAGCCATGGTTCGAGAAGCCGATTCTCTACTACTGGGCCGCCGCGATGGGGTTCCGGCTTCACCTGTCCGCGGAATGGGCAGCGAGGCTGCCCTCGGCGATTGCGGCGCTCGCCGCCGCGCTGGCGGTCGCTTGGCTCGTCAAAAAACATTACGGCGGCGAATTGAATTCCCTGTCGAGTCCCGTGCTGCTCGCGCCATTGCTTTTCTCGACGAGCGTCGCGGCGATCGGATTCGCGCGCGCGGCCACTCCCGACATGCTCTTCAGCGCTTCGATTGCGCTGGCGATGGCTAGCGCCGCGAGCGTACTTCGCCAATCAGGCGCCTTGCGCGCAACGGCAGCTGCGTCCAGTGACGCGCGCGGAGACGCGTGGCCGCTGGCGCTATTCGGCGCATTTCTGGGCCTGGCTGTCCTGGCAAAGGGTCCCGCGGCAATGATTCTGGCAGGCGGCGCGATCGCGCTCTGGGCGCTCGCGTCAAAGCAATGGCACGCCGCGATTCGAGTAGCTCATCCACTTGCGATGGCTGCGTTCTGCGTCGTGGCGCTTCCCTGGTACGTTCTCTGCGCCACTCAAAATCCTGACTTCCTGCATGTTTTTCTCTGGCAGCACAATATCGAGAGGTACACCACGCCGATGTTTCAGCATCGGCAACCGTTCTGGTATTTCGGCCCGATTGTGTTGCTCGCGCTCATTCCTTGGACCGCCCTGCTCTGGCCAGTGACGCAGGAGGGCCTTCGCCTCTGGCACGAGAAATCCTGGGCGAATTCCCCGGGATTCTTTTTTGCCTGTTGGGCGATATTCCCCGTTCTTTTCTTCAGCCTTTCGCATTCTAAATTGCCTGGATACATTCTTCCGGCGATTCCCCCGCTAGCGTTGCTCTGCTCGATTGCGGCAATTCGCGCTTTGAACCGGAGCGCCGCGGCCGGCGCCGTCCTTGTGCGCATACTCGCCGCCGTCTGGATAGTGCTCGCAGCCGCCGGCTTTCATGGAGTGCATCGTCTAGCCGCAGGTCACTTCTGGTCGGACCACAGTCCGAGCCATATTGCGGTAATGCGTGTGATGCCGCTCGCTGGTCTCGTTTTCCCTGCGCTGATCATGATTTTGGTGGTTTTTTATAAACAGCCCGCGATTGCTGTGCCGCTGTTGGCGTTCGGCTTGGCAGCAAATGTCGAGATCGTGAACCTGGGTGAGCTGCCTGCACTCGATCCCTTCTATTCGGCGAGGCCCCACGCGGAGTTCATGCGCAACGATCAACGCCCCGACCGAATCTTCACCTACCGTCTAAACCGCAGTTGGGACTATGGCTTGGCTTTCTATTTCCGCCGCGAACTTCCGCAATGGTCCCCGGACGATCCGATGCCGGCTCTTGTGCTGACCACACCGGACGGATTGGCGAGTATCAGGAAGTTCGGCAGATTCAGCGGAGACTTGGATGAAACGCTGCCGGGTCTGGTGTATGTCCCAATCGGCCCGGCTTCCGGCGTGCGTTAGTGGCCGGCAGTCGGGGGGATATTCTGAAGGAAGAAGTTGACGATCTGGCTTTCGTAGCTCTTGCGGTCATCATCGGTCATGTCGCGGTAACTCAGGCGTTCGCGCAGCGTCTGTTTGGGATCTGGCGCCTTCGAGAAGAGCCGCAGTGTCTCGTCCGAAAGCGCGGCGCGATCGTCGGCCTGCACGAACAGCTTGGGGATTCCGCGGGTGCTCCCAAGACGCGCGGACACCGGAAGTTCGTTCCGGTAAGAATAGTTCATCATCCGGAATCCGAAGTCAGTAAAGCGAAGCACTCCGGGCAAGGAATTGAGTCCGGATTTCTTCACCTCAATCTGCAACATCGCGCGTGGATCGTCGTAGGCATCGTCCACCGCCAACGCCTTGATACGCGGATCGGTTTCGGCGANNACACCGACGTCTGGGTGCGGCGAACCGGCGACTGGCGCTGCGTATCCGCCCATGTCCACTCCCCACAACCCGAAGTTTTGGGGGTCCACGTCGTCGCGAGTCGAGAGCGCCTGCACCGCCGCGCGCAATTCATCCGTCTCCCGGTAACCGAGGGACGTGAGGCCCATGCTTGTGCCGTGTCCGGCAAAATCGAACAGGAAAACGTTGAATTGATGGTCTTGCAACGCCGTCACCAGCGTCAGCACGTCTGCCCGCTGCGATTGATATCCGTGGCACACAACCACCGTAGGCGCCCCGCGCAAGCCAGGAAAGAGCCAGCCTTCGCGTTGCGCTCCGCCTGCGACGGTAAACGAAAAAGTGACTGGATGACCCATCATCACGCTCAGGTCGAAAGAGGCAGGAGTCCGCGCCGGACGAAGAATCTGATAGAGAAGAAATCCGGAAATGGTGGAAACCGAAATAATGGCGAACAGCAGCAGCGCCAGGAATCCAGAGAAAACCTTGGCGAGACGCGTTCTGGGATAGCGGAGCTCGGAAAGGACGGCCATCTAAGCGCGGGCGCTCCAGCCTACGCGCCTCAGCGAACGGATGTTAGCACATTTCTTCTGGGACCTTGGGCCCGCTGAGGGTATCGTGTGCCAAATCGGACCGGTTTGGGTTATGGCATGGGGCGAAGTTATAATGCTTTTGGGGGACGGCGCGTGTCTTCGATGCAGATTGTTGACCTACGGCAGCTCCATTCGCGCTCGCTCGAGGGCCTCTTTCGGGAGGAAGCGGAGCGCTGGCGCGACGAGTTGCAATGGGACTATCGCCCGTCCATTGATCTGGTGCGAAAATTCATTGATTCGAGAGCGCTGGGCGGATACGCGGCTGTGGAGGATGGCCGTCCTGCCGGTTACGGCTTCTATGTCCTCGAGGACCACAAGGGGCTGATCGGCGGACTTTTCGTCTCCGCGCAACATTCGCAAGGCCCGATCACCCAACGGCTGCTGACGGAAATGCTCGGAGCGCTGCGAGCGACGCCGCGCCTGGACCGCATCGAGGCGCAGTTAATGCCTTTTGGAACTGAGCTCGATCCCGCGTTTCTCTCGCAGCACTTTCGTCTGCACTCTCGCCAGTTCATGCTGCTGTCAATTGATAAAGCAAAGCTCACGAATAAACCGTCTTCCATGGGATTGCGAATCGAGCCCTGGACCGATCGAGCATTCGAATCCGCCGCGCGGCTGATCCAGCTTGCCTATGCGAACCACGTGGATGGGCAGATTAACGACCAATATTGCAGCGAAGCCGGCAGCCTGAGATTCCTCCGCAATATCGTGCTCTTGCCCGGCTGCGGCCAGTTCCTGCCGGAGGCTTCGTTCCTGGTGCGACCCGCGACCGGAGACCGCCCCGTCGCGATGATTCTCACATCAACGGTCGCGGACAGCGTGGNNGGATACCAGGGTAGCGGCATCGGCCGCCAGCTGATGGAGCACTCGATCCAGGCTTTGCGACGGCGGAATTACAAATCTCTGTCGTTGACCGTCACGACCATAAACAAACGGGCGGTCGAGCTCTACGAGCATCTCGGGTTTCGCATGGTGAAAACATTCGCTGCGGGCGTGTGGCAGGCGTAGAAGTCTCTCACTTCTTTGCGCGG
>PKYX01000424.1:20405-20888 GCA_003132825.1 Acidobacteriaceae bacterium | reverse complement strand
TGAGCGAGAGGCCGTGGCGCGAGCCCACGAGGACTGCAGCAGGGTGCTCGCCAAGGTCACGCCGGCAGCGCTGCGTAGGAAATCCCGGCGGGTGCGGGCAAGAAGGTGGCTAGACTCCTGGGGACTAGATGCGCTTCGAAGGGCCGCCTGCGCCCGCCCTCCCCGAGTCTGCGGTGAAACTATCATCCCTGATCCATCTGCGATGCCGGACTTCGCGGTGTTCGATTACTGCTTGGTCGGCGGCCCATCCTTCTCCGAGTAGACAAACTGCCGAATCTCCGCTCTCTGTTTGTCCAGATCAGCCAGTTGTTGCGCCCGCAGCTGCTGATAGATCTGGAATTGCTCCTGCGCTTTCGCCTTTTCTCCCGTATGGACGTAGGCTTGGCCCAGCCGGTAGCGAGCATCAGCAAGATCAGGATTGTTTTCCAAGGCTTTGGCATACTCCGGAATGGCCTCGGCATATTGACTCTGATCCGAGTAAAG
>PKYX01000424.1:0-20258 GCA_003132825.1 Acidobacteriaceae bacterium | reverse complement strand
AGGTCGGCCGCCCGGAGGAGCGATTTGACCGCCTCGTCATAATTGCCGCGCGCGTACAACGCAATGCCAAGACCGATCGCCAGCCGGGGCGAATTCGGGTAGCGCTCGGCAGACTGCCGGAAGACGTCAATTGCCGGCTCCAGGGTCCGGTGCAGAAGAAGCTCGCTGGCCCAATCGAAAAGGTTGCTCTCGCTCGCGTCCATGCGGGCCGCAATTTCGAATTCATTGGCAGCGGGCACGAATTTGCCGTCTTTTTCTTCGATCTGGCCGAGCAGGTTGTGAAGTTCTCCCGTGTCTTTTTGCTTCAGAAGAGCCTGCGCAACCTGCCGGGCATCGACGAGCCTATCCATTTGAAGATATGCGAGCGACAAGTCGTAACCGTTATCGTAAGCCGCAGGATTGATCCGTAGGGCCTTGTCAAGGTAGGGAGCGGACTCGGCGATTTTGCCAGCCCGGATGTAGAACTCGCCCAGATTGTGATTGGCGTCGAAATTCCCCGGCTCCAGCTCGGCGGCTTTCTTGAACTCCACTTCCGCCGGAGCCATTTTTCCTCGGCGCATGAAATTGGTAGCCAGATTCGTTCTGGCTGGCCCGGAATCAGGCTTCAAACGTACCGCTTTCTCCAGGTGCTCCGTGGCTTTGGCATCCTGCGACTGCGCGGAGTACACCAGCCCCAAGAGTTCGTGAACTTCAAAGTTTTCTGGCGCCGCGCGTACCAGATTCTCCAGTTGGGTGGCGGCTTCCGCCAAATGGCCCGATTCATATTCCGCCGCAGCCGCCTGGAACACCTGATCCAAGCGCCGATCCCGCTGCTCCTCAGCCCAGAGGAAGGAGGATGCCAGGAGAAGCAAGCAAGCCGCGAACCGGTAAGAGCTTCTCATGGTCACGGTCCTGTATGTTAGCACCGCGCCGTGCGAGGCCGGAACAAGACTAAGAAGATGGGAAGGTGCCTCATGGAAGCGCCTTCCCGATGCGTTGTCAGTTTGGCCTAGAACAAGAGTTTCAAAGCGAATTGGATCTGCCTCGGATCGTTGGGAGAATCTCGAGTGGATCCGATCTCGCCGAAAGTCTTGTCCAAATAGTTCTCCGACCCGGAGATGGCCACCACGCCGTTGCCGCCAAATCCAGGACTGTTGAAGTTCGGATGATTGAGAATGTTAAAGAACTCCGCCCGGAACTGCAGGTTGAAACGCTCGCTGAGGTGGAAATTCTTGGCAGTGGAGAAATCCAATCGGTGGAACCCCGGTCCAGCAACCTGCGCGGCATGGCCACCCAGGGCGGCAAGGCCGGTCAGAGGAATGCATCCCGCCGGGTCATTGGCAATCGGACCGGAGGTTCCCAACACGCAAGGTTGAGTCCATGCGGCCGGGTTCCCGAACCAGCTCAACAGGCCATTCGAGTCATGGTGAAGACCGGTATCGACGCTTTGTCCGGGAACGAGCATCGCATAGCACCCCGTCCCCGCGGTCGCGGTCGATGCGCAAGGAATGGTTATTGGCTGGCCGCCTTGGAGCGTTGTGATCCAGGCGAAACTCCAGCCTCCGACCACCTGGTTGGCAATCCCACCCTCGTTCATGTAGCGCTTGCCCTTACCGAAGGGAAGTTCGTAACCACCGCTGAGGTGGACAACGTTCCGAATATCGAAGCTGGCTAAGCCGTAGTCGCTCCGGATTCCGAAACCTGGAACGGAGGGAGCGCGGTAGCCCTGCAAGCTTCCATTGTTGAGCAAGTCGCCAGCGTCCGAGAGGGTCTTAGACCAAGTGTAGTCAGCCAGGAAGTTCAACCCACTGGAAAATCGCTTTTCCGCTTTGGTCTGCAGGGCGTTGTAGTTGCTGGTTCCTTCAGTTTCTGCCTGACTCGCGCCTTGCCCGAAATCGGGAAAGGGAAGGTTGAGGGCGGAGCCGGAGGGCAGGATCTGCTCTTCGTTGTTGTTGCTCGGGAACACCTCCAAATGGCGCGCGTTCGAGTTCGCATAGGCGGCTTGAACGGATAACGTGGGAGTCACCGCGTACTGGATGGTGAAATTGCCTTCCATCGAATACGGAGTGATGTAATTAAACTGAATTCCGCGCAAAGCCAGACCCTGCGCATTGACTACCGCGGGATTCAGCGGAGTGCAAGCAAAACCGGTCTCGACCGTTGCGTTCCCAATGGGGCCTGCGCCGGCCGCAGCGCATGGCGCGGCAGTGGTGGTGGTGAATAGGATGGGATGAGCCCCATCACTGGTCCCGCCGGCTGGAATGTAATTGAAATTGAACTGGAAGGGATAGCTTTCACCCAAGTTCGGCGAATACCCGCGGTTCTCAAAGCCGTTGTAAAACATTCCCCACCCAACGCGAACAACCAGCTTGGGGGTGACCGAATAAACCAGGCCAAGCCGCGGCGCGAAATTAGCCTTCTGCGACGTGCCCAGCCCGCCACCGTATTTGTTCGTGATGCCGAGCTCTATGCCATCCTTGGCCAGCAAGCTGATGAAGCTGGCTGAGAGATCTGAGGTAGGGGTCAGTCCCGGAAGCAAGTATACCGGGCCGCCTGTCGGAGGCCCGCTCGGAACGAAGTTGGCCTGCGCCCCGTGGTGCTCAAACACCAAGCCGAAGAAGTCATATCGCAGACCGAGATTCAAGGTCAGCTTTGGAGTGACCTTGAAATCGTCCTGCAAGTAACCGCCATAGTAGTTCTTTCCGTCATCGGTCTCGTAAGTGTTGGACAGCTGAGATTGATCGGGGCCTCCCACGTAGGGAATTCCGCCCACGGTCGATGCGGTCGGAGTCAGCAAGAAATCCGCGCGGCCCGTGTTGCCCGAATTTACGCCCTGGACGTCGGTGTAGTCGCCGTTGAAATCCATTTCTCCGTGCGAGTAGGACGGCTGCAGGGTGGAGAACTTGACATGCTGAAACTCGAAGCCCATTTTGAACGTATGCTGGCCGTAAATCTTGGTGAAGTCGTCGGTGACCTGGAAGGTGGAGCTGACCTCATCCGAGGGCAAGAAACCATTGCTGCCCAGACTGGACAGCCCATTGATTGAAAGCTGGGGAAGTCCTCCGTTTAGGGCTGTCTGCGGAACATCCTGGATGCCAAACTGGGCAGGAAGGCCTAGATTGTTGGCTTCCGGCGAAACCCGCGTGGTGTGGAGGTAATTCAGCCCGGCGCGCACCACGTTGACTGCGGTCGGAGAAAACACGTGCGTATAGGCCAACGCACTCTGCTGGGCCAGGGCGGTCTGATTGCCCTCCTGGAAAGCGCCGCCATCCGCTACGCCTCCGAAAACCCCCGGAATGAATTGCGGGTCGTCCACCAGGCTGAAGCGATAGAACAACTGGTCTTTTTGGCTGATATTGATGTCCAGACGAGTATCAAACGACTGGCGATTTTCTGTTCCCGTGGGGGAACTGACGAAATTGTTTTGAAACGATGATCCGGTCGGATTGGGATAAAGATCCAACAACTTGATGGCATTCGGGTCCAACCGTGAGGCATTGAGTAGGTTCAGGCCGCAGCCGGCGAGGGTGAACGCAGCGGTACTTGGCGCGCAGGTTCCGAAAGGGTCGCGGACATAGCCTGAGGCCTTTGCCACAAGGCCGGATGTCGGGTCAGTAGCACCCGCCGTAACCGCCCGCGTTGTGGCGGGATCGAGAATGGTCCCGGTCGGAACGGTTCGGCCCAAGGCATCGGTTTCGGTTCCCGATTGGAGAGTGATCAGGTCTTGCAGGTTGGTGAAACCGCTGTTTCGCTCGGCTAAGGTCGGGACAGACGCCTCCGAAACCACGCCCTGCACTCGCCGCAGTGCTTCGTAGTCGCCGAAGAAGAAGATCTTGTCTCTTATCACCGGTCCGCCAATGGAAAAGCCGAACTGGTTCTGGCGATATTCACCTTTCGTTTGTTCAAAATAATCCCGTCCATCGAACTTATCATTCCGCAAGAATTCCCAGACGGTGCCATGGAACTGGTTGGTGCCTGACTTGATGGTAGCGTTGAGCACCGCAGCTCCGGAGCGGCCGAACTCTGCGCTGAAGTCCGAGGTCTGCACCTTGAATTCCTGAATCGCGTCGACGGGAGGCAGCACCACGAAATTCGTGCCGTTCAGGAAGTCGACGGTGTCGGAATTGTTGTCAATGCCATCCAGCATGTAGTTATTCTGTGCCGGGCGGAGGCCATTGGCCGCAAAGGCGCCGGTGGAGGCGTTGCCGCGCGTGTCCGCTTGCGGCGTGTTCACGCCCGCTGCGAGTTGGGCGAGGAAGGTGAAATTACGCCCGTTCAAGGGAAGATTATTCACGTTGCGCGAGTCGACTACCTGACCAACCGATGATTCGTCGGTTTGCAGCACCGGAGCGGCGGTGGTGACTTCGATGGTCTCACTCACGCTTCCGGTCTGGAGGGTGAAATTGCGCAAGACGCTCGAGTTCACGTCGACCGCGATATGAGGTTCGCTGGAAGTCTTGAAACCTTGCGCGGACACATCGAGCTTGTAAGTGCCAATTCGCACCGGGTTGAATGTATATTCCCCGCCCGATCCACTCGTAGTGGAAAGCGTGGCGGCGGTGCCCTCGTTCGTGAGCGTAATTTTGGCGCCGCCGACGACTGCTCCCGAGGAGTCCGTAACGATACCGGTGATGGAGCCGGTATCCACTTGGGCTTGGAGGAAGGTGACGCTGAGGAGTGCGAGGATCGCAACTGCCAACAAGCTACGCAGGATCCCGGCAAATGGGTATCGGTTCATGAACTCTCCTTAAATGAGCCTCTGTGGCTTGCATTCCGGCAAGCTTGTGCACAGCTCCAACTGCCACGTCGATCCAACCAAGCGAACACGTGCGCTTAGGGACTGAGTTGTGAAAACTAATCCTTTTAGGTGATTAACCGCTTAACCTGACTGGAAGGGAATACCACGATGTGTCCAGGAGTGTCAAGATTTTTTTCACTCTTTGTTTTTGGTCTATACGGGCGCACCCGGTTCTCTCGCCAAGGAAAGGGCGCTTCCCCTCGGCAGATTCCGGGGGTCGTTCGTCTCCTCGACGCCGACTGCAGGAACCAAAACGTTAGTAAATATTGACAACCAAAAATATTATCGGGGTTCGTACTTTGGGGGCGAGCTGGCTAAGGCGCGGATATTCCTATCAGGCATGGCGGCCCTGCCTGCTTTTGGCGCGCTTCGCACCGAAGTTCCGCAGGAGAGCCAAATCCTCCCCCGCGTCAAGTAGCGAATTGTTCATCGGCGGTCCGCTGGCAGTTAGTTTCTCGTCACATCCTATTTCTGGTTGAATATACAATCCGTGTCCAGCATTAAGAATGCGGCGGAGAAGCGCAGAAGATATGAAAATCGAAAAAAAACGAAGAGAGGGACATCGGCGGCGCAGCCGACCCTATCGCTGAATGCTACTATATCTCGAAGTTGTGACTGGAAGTCTGCCGTCCGGCAGTGAATCGATCAATCTTTAGGAGTGCCGAAGATTCCGGATATGGCTCTGACGATTCGCGATGTCGCCAAAGCTGCAGGGGTTTCGACCGCCACCGTTTCCAACGTCTTGAACAAGACCGGAAAAGTGGGCCGGAACACGCATCGGCTTGTGCTCTCCACGGTTAGGCGCCTGGGATACGTGCCGGATGCCCATGCGCGCCATCTCGCCTCCGGTGACCGCCGTACTCTCGGAATCATCGTGTCCGATATCGAAAACCCTTTCTTCCCGGAAGTAATCAAGGGTTTTGAAGCTCGGGCCCGGCAGTTGGGCTATGACGCGATACTCAGCGATACCAATTACGATCCGCGGAGGACTCGTGAGGCCGCCGAAAGAATGATGGAGCATCGAGTCCGCGGCGTAGCCATCATGACCTCGGAAATCAGCTTGCGGCTGGTGCACGAACTTGCGAGAAGAAAAATTGCGGTGACTTTCCTCGATCTCGCTCCGGTCCAGGGGTACATGAGCAACCTGCGGATCGACTATTCCTCGGGCGTGGAGCAAATCGTTCAGTATCTCTACGGGCAGGGACACAGGCGCATTGCCTTCGTTGCCGGCAGGCCGGGGCTCAAGTCCAATGCCGCGCGATTGCAGGCCTACGAAAAATGCATGCGAGCTTCGGGGCTTAAGCCGGGGCCGGTATTTCCCGGCAACCTGCGCTTCGAAGGCGGTCTAGCGGCCGGTGCGGCCATCGCCAAGCTGTCTCCCGGGCCGACTGCGGTGATGGCGATCAATGATCTCACCGCCGTAGGTGTGATCAAAGGCTTGCTGAATGCCGGCTGCCGCGTGCCGCAGGATATCTCGGTGACCGGATTCGACAAGACTCGCCTGGCGGAATACAGCAATCCTTCGTTGACTACCGTGGACATTCATCGCGACGTCTTGGGCCGCATGGCGGCCGACGCACTGCATGAGCTCTCGGGTTCCTCCAATCTTCAGGGCAAGGAATACCAGATTGGCGCAGAGTTAGTTGTAGGACAGTCTACGGGGCCAGCTCCCAGCTAGTTCGTTGTTTTTTTGCTGCCTTGGTCTGTGGTTTTCTTTGGTAAGCTGGGGCGCTGCTGGTGGGCGAGACTGCTTAAACGCTGCACAGGCATTGAGCATGGCGGGCCACAATCGCGAGAAACCCACTCTTTCCCGGCGTAAATTCCTCAAGAGGATGCGATGGGCTCCTGTGCTTTTTGTCCCAGCAGCGATGGCTGGACTGCGCTTCCCTACCCTACTCTCGGGGAGATGGCGCGATCAATCCCCTTTCCTGTTGGATGATCTTCGCCTCACACCGCACTATCCCACCAAGTCTTCGCTTGATGATCTGCTCCGGTTGGTGACTCCGGGTGCGGACGAGTTTGTCACAGAAAAGTACGCGCTCGAAATCATGCGGCCGCTTGATGAGTGGAGAGCGAGTCTCAAGTCTGCCCCACCGGGAATTGCCATTCTGAAAAGGTTTCTCGACCCGTCGCTCCAAGCGACTCGCCTGGTTCCGGAGCGGGAGATCGCGGTGCGCGCGGCGAATGGGATTGAGGTCTTGCGAAGAGAGTTCGCTCCGGATCTGGTTTCCGGTCGCGAGAGATTTCTTGAAGAAATCAAGAATTACCTGGCGTCGATGAGTTCCTTGGAAACAGCGGAGTTTGAAATCACTGGAATGGAAGAAGTCGGGAACTCCTCCGTTAAAGTCGATATACGCTACGACCTGGTTGGCAGGCGAAATGCCGGCCGCGAAGAGCGTGTTGGATATTGGATCACCAGGTGGTCGCCCGACGAACACAACGCCTGGCGAGTCCTCGAGTGGCGGGCTACAGAGGAGACTCTGAGCCGCGCCCGCGAGCCCATCTTCCTCGACATCACAGGGCAAGCTCTTGGGCAAATCCAATCTTACAAGAATCAAATGCTACGCGGAGTGGACCATTGGCGCACGGTGCTCGATGGCGCCTGCGGGATCGACGTTTACGGTAACAATGGGGTGGCGGTGGGCGACATCGACAACGACGGGTTCGATGACATTTACGTTTGTCAGCCCGCAGGTCTTCCGAACCGGCTTTACCGCAATCGCGGCGATGGAACGTTCGAGGATGTCACCCAGACCTCTGGAGTCGGCATGCTGGATGCCACGGCCTGCGCACTGTTTGCAGACTTCGAGAACAAAGGGCTGCAGGATCTCCTGGTGGTTTGCGGCAGCGGGCCCCTGCTCTTTCTGAACCAGGGAAATGGAAGATTCGCCCTCAAGCGTGATGCTTTCAAATTCGACCAGCCTCCGCAGGGAACTTTCACACAGGCCGCCCTCGCGGACTACGATCGCGACGGGCGTCTCGATGTTTATTTCTGCCTCTACAGCTATTATCTCGGCCTGGACCAGTACCACTATCCCGCGCCGTATTTCGATGCGCGAAATGGTCCACCTAACTTCCTGTTTCACAACGAAGGGAACGCAACTTTCCAGGATCGGACCGCGGCGGCGGGATTGAACGTTGATAACGACCGCTACAGCTTTGCCTGCGCCTGGGGCGACTTTACATCCAACGGTTGGCCCGACCTCTACGTGGCCAACGACTTCGGGCGAAGCAATCTCTACCGGAACAACGGGGATGGAACCTTTACTTCGGTTTCCACCCAGGCGGGCGTCGAGGATCCCGGCGCAGGCATGAGCGCCTGCTGGTTCGACGCTGACGGAGACGGGAACCAGGACATCTACGTAGCGAACATGTGGTCTGCTGCCGGCCTGCGAGTTTCGGAACAGAAGCTGTTTCGGGAACAGGAAGCGGAGAGCATCCGAGCCCTATATCGCGGGCACGCGCGAGGTAATTCCCTCTATCGAAACTTGGGAAATGGGCGGTTCAAGAATATGAGCTCGGAAGCGGGTGTTGAGATGGGCCGGTGGGCATGGTCTTCGGACGCGTGGGACTTCGATCATGACGGCTATCCGGACCTCTACATCGCAAACGGCTACATTTCGGGCTCTGATAGCCACGATCTTTCGAGTTTTTTCTGGCGGCAAGTGGTCGCCAAGTCGCCTGAGAGAGCAACTCCATCGCCGAACTACGAACGGGGGTGGAACGCCATCAACGAGCTCATCCGGTCCGATGCTTCGTGGAGCGGACCCGAGCGAAATGTCTTTTACCTGAATAACCGCAACGGAACATTCTCTGAAATTTCCGGCACGGCGGGATTGGACTTTCCCGACGATGGCCGTGCGTTCGCTCTGGCCGATCTGGACCACGATGGGCGGCTTGAAATTGTACTGAAAAATCGAAATTCGCCGCAGCTCCGGATCTTGCACAATGCCATGAGCGACATTGGCGGCTCGATCGCATTTCGGCTGCGCGGAAAGAACAGCAACCGGGATGCGATCGGCGCGGCCGTGACCGTCGAAGCAGCCGGTCATGGCCAGACTAAGTATGTCCAGGCTGGCTCCGGATTCTTGTCGCAACACACTAAGGAACTTTTCTTTGGCGTAGGAAGCGTCGAGGGCCCGCTCCGAGCCATGATCCGCTGGCCGAATGGTGCGACACAATCCTTCGAGCATCTGCCAGTGAGTCATCGAATTGAGGTGGAGGAAGGCTCGGAAACTTTTCTGGCAAAGCCCTTCCGAGAGTCGCCATACTCCCATGAGCGCACTGCGGAGTCTCCGGGCCCCGAGCCTTTGTCGTCATCAGTTGAAACCTGGCTCATCGAACCTTTGCTCGCCCCCGAGTTTTCCTTGCCTGATCTTGCGGGGAAAAACTGGGAACTTCAGTCATTCCGAGGCAGCTTTGTGCTGCTCAGCTTTTGGGCGGCAGCTTCGCCGTCCTTCGGCGAGCTGTTGCTGCGGCTGCGACAAGTCCACTCGACGCTTTCCTTAAGCGGACTTCAGGTANNGTGACCAGAGAAGCGCTTCCCTTGCCCGCTTTGTTCGCGACACAGGAGGTCGCCGGAATCTACAACATCGTCTATCGCTATCTATTCGACCGCCGCCGCGACCTCGGCATTCCAACATCATTCCTCATCGACAAAAAAGGCATGATCGTGAAGGTTTACCAGGGACTGGTCAGCCCAGAACATCTGCGGGGTGATCTGCAGTCGGTTCCGCGTACTCCCGAGGACCGGATTGGCAAAGCGCTTCCCTTCGAAGGAGTCCTCTACCAGGGAACATTTCAACGCAACCAGTTCACGTACGGGGTCGCATTCTTTCAGCACGGGTATCTGGACCAGGCTGCCGAATCTTTCAAGCAAGCCATTTCCGTCA
Source organism: Acidobacteriaceae bacterium (assembly GCA_003132825.1). Classification (GTDB taxonomy): domain Bacteria; phylum Acidobacteriota; class Terriglobia; order Terriglobales; family Acidobacteriaceae; genus PALSA-270. The sequence goes on along the minus strand of PKYX01000424.1, from coordinate 10,589 downwards.
ATCCCGATGATGCAGAGGCTTGTTACAACCTGGGAACGCTGTATCTGCGCAGAAACAATTTCTCGGAGGCGCGCCGCTATCTCGAAGGGACGGTTAAGCTGCGTCCGAACTATCCGGAAGCATGGAACAATCTTGGAATGCTCGACGCGCAGGAAGGTCAGACCGACCAGGCCATCCGCAACTTTCAGCAATCGTTACAGTTGAGGCCGGACTACGCCGTCGCGCTGGTGAATCTGGGGAACCTGTATCGGCGGCAGAGATCGTTTGATGAAGCAGAGAGACTCCTGAGCCGGGCGCTCGAAATTGAACCAGAAGATCCTGAGGTCAACTACAGCCTGGGAATGCTCTATGCTCAGCAGGACGAAGTCCCGCGCGCATCGCAGTATCTGGAAAAAGCGGTCAGCTTACGCCCGGACTATCCCGATGCGCTCAACAACCTCGGAGTTCTTTTCGTTCGCGAGCAGCATTACTCCGAAGCGGAAGATAAATTCAAGACCTGTATCCAAGCGGCGCCAAGTTTTGACCAAGCCTACCTCAATCTGGCCCGGCTCTATGTGACCTTGAATGACCGGCAGAAGGCAAGAGAGGTACTACAGATGTTGCTGCGTCAACAACCGCAGAACACGATGGCTCAGCAGGCGCTGGAAATGCTAAATTGAGCTAGTTCATACGATGTATATCGCCTTCTCAATTCAGCGACATCCTACGGTATCTCGCAGATGGCATGGAATCCTTGCGCTGTTTGTGATTTTCTTTTTCCCCGGGGCATTCGCGGCGCAAAAGCAGCCAGTCTCGCGTGAGGGCGAAGTGCGTCCATCCGCGAAGACCGACTCCGGTTTTGCGGAAGCGGAACAGTTGCTGCAGCAAGGCCTTCTGGACCAGGCAAAGGAGAAGATCGAAGAACAACTCAGCCTGCACTCCGCGAGCGTGGAAGGCTATAACCTCTTAGGCATTGTTTATAGCGAGGAAAAGGACTATCCCAGGGCGCAAGAGGCATTCCAGCACGCGCTGAAGCTCGCGCCCAACTCCACCCAGACCCGCAATAACCTAGCGAACGTGGATATCGCGCTGGGACAGCCCGGGCTCGCTGAAAAGGAATTCAGGGAAGTCCTGCGTTTGGATCCGGCGAATCGTGATGGCAACTATAATCTCGGTTTGCTCCTGATGGCAAAAGGCTCGCCTGCTGCGGCCGTTGGCTGCTTTCAGCGTGTGCGTCCGCAGAGTCTTGAGACGCGCTTCAATCTGGTCCGCGCCTATTTTGAGGCAGGCCGGACTGCCGATGCTCTGAAAATGGCGAATGAGCTTTCCGCTGGGAAGAAAGATGACGTGCAACTGCATTTCACGCTGGGGGTGCTGCTGGCCGCGGAAAAGCAGAACCATGCCGCGCAGCTCGAGCTGGAAAAGGCCAATGCGCTACAACCGGAAACATTCGAAATCCTGTCTAACCTTGGGCAAGCCTATCTTCGCAGCCGCAATAATGCCAAAGCCGAGCTGGTGTTGAATCGGGCGCTGAATCTGAAGCCGGACTCGACCGATGCCCTCTATCTGCTGGCGCAGGTCGATACCGAGGAAGCCAAACCTTTGGATGCTCTGGATCTGCTGGTCCGCGCCCACAAGCTTGCGCCGGAGAATACCGATGTCATTTTTCTGATGGCGCGGATCAGCATGACCGAGAACTACTTTGAAGACGCCATTCCGCTGCTCGAATCAGGGCTGAAAATCGCTCCGCAAAGGGCCGACCTGCGCGCCGCACTCGGCGAAAGCTACTTTATGTCGGGCAAGGAGGAGAAGGCTATTGATGAGTTCAGGAAGCTGATCGCGGTAGATCCGTCGGCGCGATCCTATGCTTTTATGGGGCTTTCTTATCGTCATCTGGGACGATTCGACGAAGCCCGAAAATATTTTGACGAGGGTCTCAAGCGGGATTCGCACAACGCGTCCTGCTTATTTAATCTCGGCTACATAGAAGAGCGGCAAGGAAACTATGCGCGAGCCGAACAGTTGTTGCAGCAGGCTTTGAAAACAGACCCGAATTTGTCGGAAGCGCTGTTAGAACTCGCAAATTTGCGGATGAACGACAAGCAATTCGCCGCGGCCGTAGAACTGCTCAGGAAATTCGTGAAGGTGAGCCATGATCCTGCTTCCGGATACTACAAGCTCGCAATGGCCGAGATAAGCCTCCATCAGACGGAAGCTGCGCAGCGAGATATGAATGTTTTTCAGACCCTCACGAAAGATGTATCCACGGGACCTTTACCCTATCAGAATCTTTTTGATTATCTCGACAACCGCTCCAAACTTTCCGCTGAGCAGAAAACTCAGCTCGATGTGACCGAACTGAGCGAACAGGCCAAACAACACTTGGACCAACCGCAGCATCTCTACGTGCTGGCGGAGAGCTACCTCAAACTGGGGAAAGTAGAGGAAGCGCAAAAGGCGATCGCCCAGCTTGATGAGATAAGCGAGAATGATTACCGGACCCAGTGCGGCGTGGGTGTACTGCTTGCGCGGTACCACTTGTATGACGATGCCATCCGGCAATTCCAGGTGGCGCTGCGGGCGAGTCCAGACTCCGATGCCGTGAAATTCGATCTCGCGGACGCTTACTTCCGGAAAGGTTTGTACGCCGAGGCGCTGCAAGTCTTCCATGAAGTCTCGCCGGAGGGGCGGCAGGACGAGTCGTATCTGGCTCTTCTGGGAGACATCTACGCCCACCTTGGCGACAGTGGCAAAGCCGCGGAGATTTTTCGCGGCGCGATCGACCGGAATCCCGACAATGATCAGTATTACCTTTCGCTGACCCTGGTCCAACTGCGCGAAAATGATGTCAGTGGAGCGGAACGGACATTGAACCAGGGCTTGGCACGAATTCCCGGCTCTGGGAAAATCCTCTGGGGATTGGGCATCGTGTCGGTGATGCAAGGCAAAACCGCGCAAGCTGCACAACGCTTCGAGCGCGCCGTCGACCTGCTGCCGGAGTGGGCCGGCAGTTATTCGACGCTGGGCATTTTTTATTACCAAACCGGACAAATCGACAAGGCCCGCGAAGTGCTCGACCGATTCAAGGGAAGCAAGGCCAGCGGCCTGGACGTGGGCCGGATAGAAGAAGCGTTGTCGCGAGCTCCGGCGAAGTCTCTCTCCTTGGCCAACGAACCGATGCCGATGGTTGCCAGGCAGCAGTTGTTGCAGTTCGCGCTAACCATTGCGGATCGCACGCTGTGACCCACTTACCGAGAGCAAGTTCTTGTTTCGCTGAGAATGCGCCGGTGAGTTCAGCATTTGGAAACGCTTAGAGCGCGAGTTTCGGGTCGATGAAATCGACCCTCCGAGAATGGTAAAAGTACTATTGAGCGCCATCCTGGTAGTGAGCCTGGCATTGGGCCTTATGACGGGGCTACGTTCCTCCGCCCTACAGGCGGCGCAGCGACAGGACTCTGCGATCGGCGTCCGCTACACCGATGTCCGCCAAGCGGCCGGAATCACTTTTCTGCAGGATTCCACCCAAACCGAAGAAAAGTACTACCTCGAAACCATGGGAACAGGAGTCGCCTGGATCGATTACGACCAGGATGGCCTCATGGACCTCTTTTTTGTGCAGTCGGCGGCAACGGATGCCTACAGACCGCCGCATCCTTTACGCTGCGCGCTTTATCACAACAACGGGGATGGAACATTTACCGACGTGACCGAGCAAGCCGGCGTGGGAGGCGGAGGACACTACGGCCAGGGGGTTGCCGTCGGCGACTATGACAACGATGGCTACCCCGATCTGTACGTCACCGGCTATGGCCGGGCGATTCTTTACCACAACAACGGCAATGGGACGTTCACTGATGTCACAGCCAAGGCTGGTGTGGCGGACGAAGGAGGATGGTCAACCAGTGCAGGATGGTTTGACTACGATAAGGATGGCTGGCTCGACCTTGTCGTGACCAATTACATCGAATGGACTCCGAAGAATAATCTTTGGTGCGGTGAACGCCGGCCCGGTTACCGCTCGTATTGCAATCCCGGCAACTACAAAGGACAGAAAACAAAGCTCTACCATAACAATCATGACGGCACGTTCACGGATGTAAGCAACGCGTCGGGAGTCGGCAGGCCCGAATCGAAGGGCATGGGGGTAGTTCTCGCCGACTTTAACAACGACGGCTGGCCAGACATCGCCATCGCAAACGACACTTGGCCGAATTTTCTTTTCATCAACAAGCACGACGGCACGTTTGAAGATGTGTCCCTGTTCTCCGGGCTGGCAGCGAGCGAGGACGGTCGCTATGAAGCGGGTATGGGAATTGATGCGGCGGATGTGGACGGCGACGGCTGGCAGGACGTGTACATCACCCACCTCGATTTTGAAGCGAGTCGTCTCTACCACAACAATCAAGACGGAACTTTCACCGACGATACGTTTCGCTCGGGAATTGGCAACAAGGCTTCGCTACTCAGCGGGGTGTCGATGAAATTCGTGGACTACGACAATGACGGCTGGAACGACATTCTGCAACTGAATGGGGCCATGCTGGATAATGTTCAGCTGTATCACGGCGAGGTCACTTACAAAGAACCGCTGCTCATGTTCAGGAATCTGGGAAAGGGCCGCTTCGAGAAAGTCTCGGATTCGCTGGGCCCGGATTTTTTGCGTCCTATCGCCGGGCGCGGTCTTGCCACCGCCGATTATGACAATGATGGCGACATTGACATCGTCACCAATAACCGCGGCGATTATCCTTCGCTGCTGCGCAACGACGGCGGCAATGCCAATCACTGGCTCACGATCTTTTTGATCGGAACAAAATCGAATCGCGACGGCACCGGCGCGTCGCTGAAGTTGACCTCCGAGGGATTGGTACAGGTGGAACAGGCAAAGGGGGGCATGGGCTATATGTCGGCAAGCGATCCGCGGATTCATTTTGGCTTGGGGACGCGGACAAAGGTCGAATCGCTGGAAATCACCTGGCCAAGCGGCCAAGTGGATCGCTTGACGAATGTGCCGATCGATCAGATCATCGCAGTAAAAGAAGGCATAGGAATCGTCCCGCGGCGGTTTCCAAAGTTCGTGGGCCCAAAGTGATAAAGAATCATTGCAATCATCGGGAGGCGCCGAGCCTATGAGTTTGCCTCGGCGGCGTTTCCTCGGTTCATCTCTGGTGGTCTTCGGCAACACGCTGCTCGACGCGCTCGCCACTCCGCTCTGGAGGTGGAGACATGGCTTGCTTCTAGAATCAAGAAATGCAAACTCCAGCTCTCAGGAAGTGCAGTTCGTAGACGTAGCCCAACCGGCCGGCCTGAATGTTCCCAACGTTTGGGGCGGGGTCGAGCACAAGCGCTACATCATCGAGGCCAAAGGAAGCGGGCTGGCTTTTTTCGATTACGACAGCGATGGCTGGCTGGATATCTATCTCACCAACGGAACGCGTTTGGGTGAAAAGTGGCCGGAAGGGAAAGCACCTACCTCCCAGCTCTTCAAAAATAATCGCGACGGAACCTTTACTAATGTTACCGAAAAATCGGGCCTGGCGCGCACTGGTTGGCAGACCGGCGTCTGCGTCGGCGACTATGACAACGATGGCTGGGACGACCTGTTCTGTTGCTTCTGGGGGCACAACATTCTGTTTCACAACAACGCCGACGGGACGTTTACAGATGTGACCGGCAAAGCCGGCGTTTACGATGAACGCCTCCGCTGGGGCGCCGGTTGTACGTTTCTTGACTATGACCGCGACGGACACTTGGACCTTTTCGTCTGCAACTACATAAAACTCGATCCGGAGAAAAGTTTGTCCCCCGGCAGTGCCGCGGTCTGCCAATGGAAAGGGATCCCGACCATGTGCGGCCCCCGCGGCCTTCCCGGCGATACCAATGCTCTTTATCACAACAACGGAGACGGGACGTTCACCGACGTTTCCGAGAAGTCAGGCGTCCTGAAGCCGGGCCCGCGGTATTCCATTACCGCGGTTTCATGTGACTTCGATAACGACGGCTGGCCCGACATTTACGTTGCGGTGGACTCGGAAGCGAGCATCCTGTTCCACAATAATCGCGACGGTACTTTTGACGACGTCGCCGTAATGGCCGGTTGCGCCTATAGCGAGAATGGCCATGAGCAGGCNNGACGACACTTGCAACCTCTATCACAACAATGCCGATGGGACTTTCACCGATGCTGCGTTTTCGTCGGGAATCGGAATCAACAACCAGTATGTCGCATGGGGCTGCGGGTTTATCGATTTCGACAATGACGGCTGGCCGGACATCATGCAGATCAATGGACACGTCTATCCGGAGATTGACGGGCATGACATCGGCCAGACGTTTAAGAACCCGCGCCTCGTTTACCGGAACATGGGCAACGGACGATTCAAAGACGTCTCAGCCGAATTGGGACCCGGCATCAGCGAGCGTTTCTCCAGTCGCGGAGCAGCTTTCGGTGACTACGACAACGATGGCGATGTCGACGTGCTGGTTTTGAATATGAACGACCTGCCGTCGCTTCTGCGCAATGACGGCGGAAACAAGCAGAATTGGATCAAGATCAAGCTGATCGGGACCAAGTGCAACCGCACCGCTATTGGGGCGCGCGTGCGGGTGGTGACGGGGAGCCATGCACAGATCGACGAGGTCCATAGCGGCGCCAGCGTCATGTCACAGTCCGACCTGCGGCTGCACTTCGGCCTGGGAAAGGCCGAAACGGCCGATCTGATCGAAGTGAAATGGCCGACCACGCAAAAGATCGAACGCTTCCTACAAGTCAAGGCCAATCAAATCCTCACCATCCGAGAGGGCGGCGGGATCGTCGACGCAGTCAAGCCCAAGTCGCTGCCATCGGTAAGTGCGAAATGAATCCCTAGCCCGCCTGCAAAACACGAACCGCATACGCACTCAAGTCGATCGTCTCGTTGTGTGCTTCTCCCGTAAGCAAATCCGTAGAGGGCCGGGGGATATTTACGGTTTGCAACGCTGGAGTATGGTTCAACAGAAACATCCACTGCTTGTTGCCCGCCGCGCGCACCGTCACTTCGACGCCCCGCGGAACCTCCAGTGGCTGCGTGACACCCGCCTGCGCTGCCAGGGTTCGAAGTACTCGCGCCAGACTCTCCGCATTAAGGTCCGCGCCGATATACACCGCCTTGCCCTTTCTGAAGCTGTTCATGGTGATGGCGGCTCGCCCCGCATGGGCTCCTGACGTGTACGTGCCCAGCACTTCCGCCCCGGAAGGCTGGAGAACGTCCATCCAAATGCCCACCTTTGCATCCGGGCCGGAAAGAACGGACGAGAATGCGACGGCTGGCCTCGCCGAATAAATTGGCACGTAATCCTCGACCGTGACTCCCATCACATCGTGCAAAAGTCCGGGGAGTGGAATGCGAACAATCTGGCTGGTCTCCGTTTTCACTCCCAGCCGGAAGTTGCTGACAAACACGCCGCCCTTCTGCACGAAGCTCCGGATCCGCTCGCCCTGAGCTTCTGAAAGCACATAGGCCAGGGGCGCGAAAACAACCTTGTAAGGCGTCCAATCCGCGCCCGGCGCGACCACGTCGACACCTGTGTGGCTCGCCGTGATGGAGCCGTACCAGGACGTGATCTGATCCATGTAACGCAGTGCATAATGGCCAGGTTGAATCTCGAGGGCCCAGTCGCAATCGTAGTCAAACACCAGCGCGGTTTCCGCCGGGTATTGCGAATGCAACACCTCCGGCCCCAGCGCCTTCAGCTCTTTTACGGTCTGCTTGATCTCGTCGTAGGCTGGACTCCGTGAGCGATCGTGGTTGAGGATGCCGTGCCAATATTCTTCTGTGCCGAAGGTTGCAGTGTCCCAGCGGAAGTAGTTGACTCCCATCGCGCCGTGAGCGACCGCCTGGTAGGTCCAGAGCCGGACCTGCCCTTTCTCCGGTTGGGGAGAAAAGGTGCGCTGCCCGGCTTTTCCCGACTGTTCTTCCATGATCATGAAGGGCTTGCCGCCCTTGATACCGCGGGCAAAGTCGTGTTGCAGGGCGACGGTCGTGTTGATGAAGTCCCAGGAAACATCGGTCGATTTCGCCTGCTCGTGGAGCAGCATTTCAAAAAAGCCCGGATAGTTGTCCAAGGCGGCAAAGTCGAGATTCTTGTAGAGGTCGCGCAGATCGATGTAATCGACCGGTGGCCCGACATTGTTGGTGGTCACGAAGTGTCGCGGACACGCTTTGCGAAGCATGCCCAGCTGTTCTTCGAGGAACGACACGTTCGCGGAAGACTGGTAGCGATCATAGTCGAGAGCTAGTCCGGGATTGGGATCCCCACCTGAAGGCAGCGGCACCGGGATCTGACTAAAATCCGTGTAGGTCTGGCTCCAAAACACCGTTCCCCAACTTCGATTCAAGTTGTCCAGGCTGCCGTACTTGGAGCGCAGCCAAGCCTGAAAACCTGCCTGGCAGAAATTGCAATAGCAACGGGGCGATGGAGAGAGCGTGAGTTCGTTATCGATTTGCCAGCCGATCACCCCCGGAACCTCAGCGAAAGCACGAGCCATTTCGGTGGCGATGGATAGTGAAAGCCGCCGATAGGTCCGGTTGGTGGGGCAGGTGAAGCGCCGTCCTCCGGGATGCAGCGGTTCGCCTTGGGCATTCACTTCCACAATTTCAGGGTAGCGGGCAGCCAACCATGGCGGGGGAGCGGCGGACGGCGTCCCAAGAATGACGGAAATGTCGTGCTTGTGCAGCGTTTGGACCGCACGGCGAAGCCAGGCAAAATCAAACTTGCCTTCTGCCGGCTCCATCAAGGCCCAGGCAAACTCCGCGATGCGCACGTTGGTGAAGCCCATCTCGGCCATCATCTGCGCGTCTTCTTCCCACCGCGCTTCCGATGTCTGATCGGGGTAGTAGTCGACGCCCAGCAGCAGCAGTGAGGACACACCCGGCGCGCCGGCGTTAGTCTGCGCCCAGACCGGGTAACGGAAAGCNNCCGCCATGGACCTGTTCAAAAACGCACGCCTGCTCACAGAAACCACAAGTGGACCCCTCGCAGAAGCAGAGTTCATATCTATGGCACGGATTCAACCGCACATTCTCGACGGCGGTGGCGACGCTGTCAAGAAAGCCGACTTCTAAAGGCAGACAATAGGTAAAGTGGTTTGGACAAACCAGTAGCCCCAATGCCAACTTCCAAGTCAGAGATTGAAGCCCGGCTGGCGCTGGGTCAGGTCACAGGGCCCCGAGCCCTGACTGTTTTGATGCGCCGCAGCTGCTTCATGATCTTGGCGCAGGCACTGGTGGCGTTCGTCTTCCTGCTGCGCGGTCGCGAGTCTCCGTGGAACGCTGCCGCGCCGTGATGGACGGTCTACGCGACGCCGGTGGATATCGGCTACCTGGTGTTACCGGTGAAATTCACCCGCGTCGAGGGCATTCGCTTGCGCGACTTTGTAGGAAAAATACGGCTGCATGTTCTTCCTGCCCGGAGTGGTGGCAATCACGGCAATGCATCTCTGGATTCGTCGGCTACCGCCGATCATCCTCGCCCCTTGGGTGATGGATCTGATGGCCGTGCTGTGCACCTTGACGTTGTGATGATCCCCTAAAGATGAATTCTGGCTGCCCAGCCGCCTCCCGGCGCGAGCTCGATTTTCAGCTTGGTAGTCTTGGTCACTTGCAGGGTCACCTTCTTGTAGTCGGTTGCGTTGCGATCGGCGTTGACCCCATCTTGGTAAGCCTCCAAGGTGAAGTTGCCGTCAGGCAGGAAGGAAAAATCAATATCGAGGATTCGTGGCGTCCAATCCGTCATGGCTCCCACGTACCAGTCCCGGCCGCTTCTTCTGGCGACCACCACGTACTCGGCGATGCGTGCATCGAGCACTTTTGTTTCGTCCCATTCGGTGGGAACGGGAGCGAGAAACTCCATAATTTCCGGCTCCCGCATGTAGTTTGACGGGCTGTCGGACAACATCTGCAGCGGGCTTTCGAAAACCACATACATTGCCAGTTGGTGGCAGCGCGTTCCCAGCGCCATGGGCTGGCCAAAGATAGGCGCGAAGGTTGCCTTGGTTGCGTTCCGCATCGCACCCGGCGTGTAGTCCATGGGACCGAGAAACATTCGCGTAAAGGGGAGCGTCACATTGTGCTTCGGCTCAGAATCTGCGCTCCATTTGCTCCACTCCATCCCCCGCACCCCTTCGGTGCTGATCAGATTCGGCCAGGTGCGAGTCATGGTCGCGGGCTTTTGGTCACCGTGAAAGTCGACCAGCATCTTGCGCTTGGCGGCCTCCCGGCTGACCCTGGAATAATAGTCGATCAAGATCTGATCGCTGCGCTGCATGAAATCGACTTTGATTCCTTTCACGCCCCACTTTTCGAACTGATCGAGCGCGGGAATCAACTGGTCGTCCAACGTCTTCCACACCACCCATAGAATGATCCCGACGTTCTTCTGCTTGGCGTAAGCCGTCAGTTCGTCCATGTTGATTTCCGGAACCACTTCCAGCAGGTTCCCCAGCTTGTACCAGCCTTCGTCGAGAATGATATAAGGGATCCCGTACTTCGCCGCGAAGTCGATGTAATACTTATATGTTTCCGTGTTAACTCCTGATTTGAAATCCACGCCGTAAACATTGTTGGCGTTCC
>PKYX01000531.1 GCA_003132825.1 Acidobacteriaceae bacterium | reverse complement strand
CTTCGAATCGCCAGGAGGCAGAGGGCGTGGTCCGCTTCCGCCTGAAGAAATCTCTCCCCTTCGATGTGGAGAAGGCGAAAGTTTCCTACCACGCACAGCCCGCCAATGACGCCGTCCGCGTGGTGGCGGCCGTGGCTTTGACCAACGTAATCGAAGAGTACGAATCCGTCTTCATTCAGGCCGGCTACAGTCCGGGGGTGGTGCTGCCCTCGATGCTCGCTGCCCTGGGCATGGCCAAAGCGAACCGGCCCACCCTGGTGCTAAAAGTGGACACGCGCACCACCAGCATCGCCATTCTCGATCAGGAGCAGGTGCTGCTTTTTCGCACCCTCGAAAACACCAGCGGCGTCACCATCACCGGGGACCGCCTGGCGGAAGAGGTTTACCCTTCTGTGGTGTTTTTTCAGGATACGTATCATCTCAATATCGACCGGATTTTTGTCGCTGGCCTGCCCGATCTAGCGGCCGCCGCGCCCGCCCTGCGGGCCCAAACCGGCGCCGAGGTGCAGGAACTGGTGAGCGCTTCCCAGTTGGGGAACCGCAGTTCGATTCCGAAGTGGCAAATCGCCGGGGTCGCGGGGGCACTGGCTTCCTAGAACATGCGCCTCGATATCAATCTCGCGAGTTCCCCGTACCGGGATCTGCGGAGCTTTTGGCTGCGCTGGGGGGGTGGCCTGGCCGCAGTCGCGCTGGTCACGCTCATTCTGGTGTACACAGCGCTCGCAGGCTGGACCGCGGCGGCGAAAGATCGCGACCTGATTCACCAAGTCCAGCAACAAATTGCTTCCCGAGACCACGAGCGCGAGAACGCGGAAGCGCTCCTCGGCCGGCGGGAAAACGTCAGCATCCGCGACCGCTCCCAGTTCCTCAACGATCTTTTTGAGCGCAAGGCGTTCTCCTGGACCAGGGTTTTCGAGGATCTGGAGCGAGTCATGCCAGCCCGTCTGCACGTGGTCTCGATCCATCCCGCGATGTCGGCCGAGCACGCGCTGGAGCTCCAACTGGTGGTCGCCGGCGAGTCGCGCGACCGCGCCCTCGAACTGGTGCGCAACATGGAGGATTCGCAGCGCTTTGAGCAGACCGAGATCGTCGAGGAAAACGATGCCGCCCAGCAAACGCCCGGAGACAACGTGCAGTTCAATATCAGCGCGTTGTATGTTCCGTTACCGGAAGTAGCCCTCAAGCGGAGTGCACGATAATGCCCGACCTCAGAAGCACCCGACGCCATCTGACCTTCGCCTTCATCGCTTTGGGGGTGGTGGATTTGCTGGCCCTCGGGGTGCTCGTGTCTCCCCTCGCCGGCTCGCAGCGCGCGCGCGACGCGCAGTTGCGCCAACTGGAAAAGGAGTTGCAGCTGAAGACTCGACAGGTTGAGCCCTTGCGCGGCTTTGACGCCAAGATTGCCGTGGCCCGCAAGCAGATCGACACCTTCTACAAGGATCGGCTGCCGGTGCGCGATTCCGCCATCTCGGAAACTCTCGGCCGGGTGGCCACCGAAAGCGGAGTGAAGATCAGCCATTTCGGCTACAAGATGCAGGATCCCGAGCCCGTGGGCTTGAGCCCCGTGCTCATCGAGGCCAGCCTGTCCGGCAACTACCTGCAACTGGTGCGCTTCATCAATTCCCTGGAACGCGAGCAGTTGTTTTTCATCGTGGATAGCGTGGAACTAGGGAGCGAGCACGGCGGCGTAGTCCAGCTGCAAATGAAACTCGAGACCTATCTGAAGACAGGGACGACCTAGATGGAAGTTGGGGCAGAAAGCCGAACCAAGCTAATCGCGGCCATTGCCTTGGGCGTGGTGGCGATCGCTCTGCTCGGCAACTGGCTGCTCGGTTCCTCGGGCACGCCCACGACGGCAGCCACCACGCCGTCGCCCGTGGTCGCTCCCCTGCAAGACGAGCTCCGGGCTGCCACTCCCTCGCACTCCGCGGGGCATGGCAAGAAAACCGTCACTGGCCCCCGTTCCCTCGATCCCACCCTGCGCTTCGCCTGGCTGAAGTCGAGCGAAGACACCGAATACAAGGGCACGGGACGAAACATCTTCACGGCACAGATGGAGATTCCCACTCCGATCGTGAACCCGGCGACGGACAAGAAGCGCCAGGGGCCGGAGCCCCCGCCCGCTCCGCCTCCGCCGCCACCCATCGATCTGAAGTTCTTCGGATTCGCCAGCCGTCCGGGCGAACCCAAAAAGATTTTCCTGTCGCAAGGCGAAGATGTGTTCATTGCCACCGAGGGCGACATCATCGATCGCCGCTACAAGGTTCTGCGTATCTATCCCATGTCGGTGGAGATCGAAGACGTGCTGAATAACAACCGGCAGCAAATCCCGCTCACGCAGGGATAGCTCCGACTGGCCATAGGTTTCCGATGCACAGAGGACACTCATTTCGAGGCCATCGGCCGAACTCCGAGCGCGGTTACATTCTGCTGACGCTCATGCTGGTGGTCTCGCTGCTGGCTATCGCGGCTCTCGCCCTCGCCCCCGACCTCGCCTTTCAGACGAAGCGCGACCGCGAAGAAGAGCTCATCCACCGCGGCGTCCAGTATTCCCGCGCCATCCGCGCGTATTTCAAGAAATTCGGCCGCTATCCCTCGCGCATCGAGGATCTGGAAAATACCAACAACCAGCGCTTTCTGCGCAAACGCTATAAAGACCCCATCACCGGCCAGGATTTCAAACTGCTCCACTTCGGGGACGCTCAGATGTCGATGGGAGGCCCGGTCGCAGGCGCCACCCCGGCGAACGCGATGGCCGGGGCGGCGATGGCCGGGGGGGCGATGGCCGGAGCGGCGATGGCCGGAGCCGCGATGGCCGGAGCCGCGATGGCCGGATCCGCTGCGGCCGGGGCCGGTCCGGGAGGAGCCAGCCCCACCGGAGCGCAGGGATTCAACTTGGGTCCAGCGGCAACGGCCGCCGGCGAGGCCCAACCAGGTCCGGCAACCAATCCCGCCGATGCTAGTACCGCTTCCGGGTCAAGCGCGGGTCAATCCGCCTCGGCCAGCGGTAATCAATTGTCATCTCAGGTTTTCGGAGGCGGCCCGATCATCGGCGTCGTCAGCGCCAGCAAGGCGGAGAGCATCCGCGAGTTCAACAACAAAAACCACTACAACCAGTGGCAGTTTATTTACGATCCCGGCACCGATCGAGGCGGCCTGCTCAACACCCCTGCCCAGCCGGCGCTGCAGGGCTCGATGCAAAATGGCCAGGCGGGCATGCCCGGCACGACACCCCCCGCCTCAGGAGCAGGAACCGGCTTTGGCTCAAGCAGCGGTGCTTTCGGATCGGGTACGGGCGGAACCGGCATGGGATCGTTCGGTTCGCAGCCTCCCGCACAATCCACACCTCCCCCGGCGTCACCCCCACAGCAGCAGTAGACGGCAGACCGTGGAAGTTCGGACAGACCAGCAAAAAGCCCCGCCGATTCCGGCAGGGCCTGGGTATTCTTGATTCTCTCGGTCAGCCTTATACGCTGAGCGACTCTATACGCTAAACGATGAGCCACATCCGCAGGTGCTCTTCACGTTCGGATTTTCGAACTTGAAGCCCGCACCTTCGAGCGTCTCGACGTAGTCGACGATGCAGCCGTTCAAATACATGATCGAGGTGGCATCCACATAGACCTTCAGTCCGTCCATGTCGAATACCTTGTCCATCATCCCGGCGCCGTTTTCAAACGACATCGAGTAGGAGAAGCCGGAGCACCCTCCGCCCACAACCCCCACGCGCAGGCCCGCGGGAACAGGATTCTGTTGCCCCATGATCTCCTTGACCTTGCCGACTGCGGTCGAAGTCAGGCTGATAGGGGCCTTTTTCACTTCCGGCGCGGAGGCCGTCTTGACATCCGGGGTAGTTGTCGTTGCCATTCGTATCTCCTTGAAACCACTCGCAAACAGATTATACCAGACCGCGGCTTGGAGGCCAGCAAAAACGCCCCAAGCTTATCCGGCTTAGCTAAACTTGTCCACTCATTAGATGCCCTCGGGCGAGCTCCGGTCGCAACCCCGCATCCCCCCCAGGCGAAGCGAAAGGGGCCGCCTTGCCCTCCGGGGTTATAATGGCGGTGGGCCCTTACCCGAACGCGGTCTTGAGGCCACAACCCCCAATTCCGCGCGCAGTTCGCGGGACGGCTCAACCCAGAACCGAGGTGACTTATGTCTCCTGGTCTATTCTGGTTGTCGACTGCTTGGGGTGCTCTCACCGTCGTCCTGGTCATCCTTTTGATCTACCGCAGCACTCTCACCATGCAAGAGGACGATCAGCTATTCCTCGATGAATCTGAATCCCATATGGCGCAGGCCCAGATGGAAGTCATGTCCAAGGTCAACCGGATCACGCCCGTGGTGAAAGTGTTAGGCGGCATTTCCGGACTGATGTTCCTGGTGCTGGCAGGGTTATTCATCTACCAGGGCCTGAACGCGCCGCAATGAGTTGAGTTTTTCGATCAGCGGGCGAACGGCTGACACTGTCCTGGCCGACTCGTCGCTTTTTCTTTGACTCGCGAGCCCGCCCGGCAGACGGTCGAGCGCAGGGTGTGTGGCTTTGTCCCGAGCGCTTCGACCAAGAATCCGCGGTCCTTTTCCCCGGCCCCCGCCAGGTTCGACGGCTTGCTCCCCGGTCCCAAACTAGCGCAGCACCCAAAACGGGATCCACCATCCGAGATAGCCAATTAGGAATGCAAAATTGAACACGCCTCAGTTCCCTCCTGATCTAAAACGGTGTCGGGAGGTTGCATGAGCCAGAAGATGCAAAACAAGGAATCCTGCCAGATCAGCCAGGACGGGGAAGAGGAACAGGCAAGGACGCTTCTCGAACTGGTCACCGAGGTATACAACGCACTCGAAAAGGAACAGAGGCTTCTAGCGCGGGGCCATCAACGGGCTACCGGCCCACTCGGTCTGCCGCCGTCCCGGCGGGCGGGGGCCCCATGAGTGGGGACCAGGGAGGGAAAAAGTCCCACGGTCCTGGCGCGGCTCGCGCCAGGGCAGTGGGACAATCAATCCCGCCACGGCGGAACCGTGGGTCCAATCTAGTTTGGTTTACGTCCGCTCGGTTTCTCCAGGCCCGACCGCAGTTCGCGAATGAGAGACCGCCGTTTCCGGTATTGATCCCAGTCCTCGGGCGACCAATCAGCCAGGGGGATGTCGATCAGAGTATCCATCTGTTGCTGCAACAACCCGGTTACCTCCCGGGCAATGGCAGACACCTTGGCCGAACTGCTCAACCGTCCATATTTTCATGATGTGTCTTCACCCATTCACTCCCGATTTCCTTCAGATGATTCCAACGCTTGCTCTGCGCGGTCGTCAGCGGCTACTCTTTTCTCGTGCTCTGTGAGTAGAGCATTCAATTGGTCGATGATCCTGATCAGCTTT
The DNA here is from genome assembly GCA_003132825.1 of Acidobacteriaceae bacterium. Lineage (GTDB taxonomy): Bacteria > Acidobacteriota > Terriglobia > Terriglobales > Acidobacteriaceae > PALSA-270. Next base: position 5,415 of record PKYX01000531.1, on the reverse strand, counting down.
CTAGCATCCCTGGCATTTTTCGCTTTTTCTTGTAGCTCTCTCCATCCTGCTGGTTCTTCAAATGACCTGGTCTTGCCTCCAGACAGATTAGTACTTTGTCAGGCTATTTACCGGCCTCGTAAGACGCCACAATGTTCGCAGACCTGGCGAGCCGTTCCCAAACTGGGATCCGGGCCTGACCCCGGGGATGCCGCCATCCGTCTGGCTTTGGGACGAGTCCCCGGGGATCGGCCGCCGGCAACTTGACGATTGGGCAATGTATCCCCAGAATTGAGCTGTAGTCGGTACCGGCGGCATTTGGCATAATCTTGGCAATCCCCGGGCGAAAGTGGCGGAATTGGCAGACGCACCAGACTTAGGATCTGGCGGGGAAACCCATGGGGGTTCGAGTCCCCCCTTTCGCACCAATCTTTCAATCAGTTGCGAGTCGTTACAGCGCTTTTGCTCAGCAGGCCGCTGCAAGTAAGACACTTATGCTGGTGACGTGGTTTGGCACTGGCGCGATTGCGCTGCCTGCTGGCCAGGACTGGAAGGCCGAGATGCTCACTGTGTATGACAGTCGGCTTGGTCATGAATCTGCTGATAACGACAGTATCTGTAAAGACAGTGGTGCGCTTGCAAAAGGTGCTTAAAAGCGAGCATGCGACTCTTGAGGAGCTACGTTGACCTGCTTTATGTGATGCCCCAAATTCAAGGAAATTGTGGATTGTTGGTGTCCATCCCGATTGCGCTCACAACTTTCGATGAGCGCGGACGCCTGAGTTCGACAGTCGACGTGAGGTTTCTGGTTGACACGCTATTGCACGCAAACTGAGGTCGCCCTAACACGCACATGGCTGCCAGCTACCTCCACCCGCGTGTACCCCGGGTCGCACGAAGGACGATAGTAGTCTCCGAACTCGTAATACACAGTTGTCATCGAATTGGGGAAGTCACCGCAGCGGAGGGTCGATTGCTTCAGGCTTTGCAACGCGGCCGCGATGAGCATCTGATGCCCGCTCACGACGTGCGGGCTTTCCGGGTCGAGGTCGCAGCCCTTGAACCGCACCTCGATGGCTACGGTTCCGAAAATACGGGCTTGGCGGGCAAGAGGTGGGAACGTCGGGACGTGAATATCAACCCACTGCACGGCCTTCTCGTAGGGCGGGGTGTGATCGTTATCGCGATCTTGGCAAAGGCAAACCGTCGCCGATAGAAGCAGGATCGGGAAAAGAAAGGCTCTCATTCCGCACTCTCCGCTGATGCATTAAAGGTTTCCCACTTGGTATTTACGCGACGGGATCGCACCTGCTTTGCTTTGTTCCCTTTGTGGAGCAACGCGCTCTTTGAAGCGTAGCACGTCAACTGGTGATCGCGGTACGGTCACCAGTTGCCCGGTGCCACCGGGTGCCCGGGTGCGGTAGCCTGCGCTTCGGCTCCCACAGAACGTAGCCGGATCGGATTCTGAGCGCAATTGCCTGTCTTCGTCAGTCATCTACAACTCTGTAAGTTTTGCGAGTAGAGTGCGGGTATGAGAAAGGCGAGAATCTTAGCGGTTGCTCTATTCATTTCGGGCGTTTTGTCTCTACCAAGCAATTGCGTTGCACAAACGAAGCCAACGGAGTCGAACAACGAGCACGGGAGCATTTGCGTTCTGCCAAATTCGCCCGAACCACCCACGAGAATTTCGCCAGGTGGTGAATACAACCCGAAGACACTCACGCTACGTATTGATGAGCAGGAGCCGATTCGCTGGCCCCACAAACAGCCCGTCCTGATCGACGGTTTGGACCTGCAAACGAATCATCTGGTCGTACTGACATCAGACGGCAAGCGAATCCAGTCGTTCCGGTTTAAGTTCTCCGAAGATGATGCCGCGAAATTGTGCATTTACTTCGACGGCTATCAAGGAGTCCAGCTCGGGAACAAGAAGAACGCCGACTGGTGCAGGGTAAAGGTTCGGGCTTGCTGGCGATCGCGGTAGGGACACCAGTTACCTGGTGCCCCCCGCACAGACCCGGACGGGCGCTCATTAGCGCATCCGGTTCTTATCTCGGATGGGTGGCGGCGAAGCGAGCGTCAGGAAAAGGATGGAGCGCTTGCGGTTGCGGTAGCCAACGCTTAGCCAATACGAGGATGCGTGTCCATGAGATGGGCAGCGCCACTCAAAACGTGATTTGCACACAGTGTGGTGCTCCTTGCGCACACCGGACTCATCTTTTGCACGAAGTGTGGAGCAACGCTTCGCCCGCCCGCCCCTTTGGTCACCTCGCCCAAACTAGATACCACTCCTGCGAAAACAGCTTCCGCAAAGGCGATCCCGGCGATCTTCCTCGGATGTGCGGCGATAGATTTCATCTGGGGCTACATCCATGAGCGTTCGTTTGTCGCAGGCGTGGTTGCCATAGGTTTTAGGTCTGTTTGGCACGGCGTGGTATCTGTTTCTATTCGGCGTCTGGAAAAGGGGCGACTGACCTGACATGTTCGGTCTGATGTTCTCGGCTGTTGTGCTAATCGCTCTCCTCTGCGGGGCATTTCACATCACTATGCGTATCCGTCTGATGAGGATGGATGCGGCAAGGGACAGGATTGAATGGCTGAGCTTCAGGGGTTCGACAGAAGTCATAGACACTTATCAAGCTCTTTTTCCGCGCAGCGTTCTGCCAGGTTTTTGTCGATTCGGGTTCTGGGCGTTCATTTTCTGCGCCGCCGTTGTACTGTGCGCGATCATACTGAAATCCGCGTAACTCCGATTTGACGGATCGATTATGGAGCATGACACTGGTCTCGATCTCCGCCGACTTCCTGCCGGGCGGGACCTGCGATAAAGCTTTTACTGTTTTCGTCAACTATACTTCTTGTCCCACGGGACACAACTGCCCGGTCTGCGGCTACGCAAAACTTGCGGAACCGCTGTTACACAAAACGGGATGTGCTTCTATTGAAATCTGTCCGTCGTGCGGAACAGAGTTTGGGGTACGACGATGCCAGCAAATCGCACGCAGAGCTACGGAGGCTCTGGTTGGCCGCTGGCGCACCTTGGCGTAGTCGGGCAACGGCATCGCCGCCCGATTGGAGCGCTATCGAGCAACTAAGGGCAGCGGGGCTGGACAAATAGGAGCGATGTGGTTCTGAGTGAAATGGCCTGATTACAGCAGTTATTCCTTACCGTGGAAGGGTGGGAGGGGCGAGCGTGAAGTTACGGAGCTTGCCAGTCGAGAGAGTAGATTTCCTGGGTGCCGGTGTCGCGAAGCAGGAGCGGTGAATCGTCGGGAGCCGTACCGAGCCAGACAGTGTAAAAGCCGGTTTGGCGGAAGTTTTTCAGATCGGCCACCAACTCGATCTTTCGGTCGCGGATGCGTATGCGCATCACCGAGGGCTGGTCCTCCCGGTGCTGGAAGTAAACATAGTCTCCGCTTTTCGACCAATTGGGGAAACCCATTGTTATTTTCGCGATTTCCTCCCACTTTTGGGTAGCAAAATCGAAAAGCATAAGGCTGCGGGATGCGAAAGACAGGGCGACGAGATAACGTCCGTCAGGCGACCAACGAGATGAGAAAAAACCCTTTGAGTCGGGCAGGGTCGAAATTTGATGCGAGCCAACGTCGAGGACCCGGATGACATCGTTGGGATCAGCCGGAGGACCGCCGAAGGCAATCTTTGTTCCGTCGGGCGACCAGGTAGGGTCGTATTGTTGCTGGGAATCCTCGGGCATCATTTCGCGAGGCGTTCCGCCATCGGCCGAAACCGTATACACCTTTGACTTCTCGCCCGCCAACAAACCATAGAAAACGATTTGCTGGCCATCGGGTGACCAGCTAGGAAGCACGGCAATGAGCGGCGGGTAAGTGAGTTGAATTCGCTGGCTGCCGTCTGATTTGCTTCTCCACAATGTTCCCTCGGGGAAACTGACATAGGCCACCCACTGACCATCCTTAGAGAAGCTGACGCTGTCCGCCGAAATTCCGGAAAGGAATGGAACGAACGCTGCGGACTTCACGTCGTAGCGAGACAGCTCACCACGCGCTAATGCCCCCACCACGAACAGCTTCTTGCCGTCCTTGCTGAGTAGAGGCGAGAAAAAACTCATCGGCCCGGAGGTCAACTGAAAGGGTTGGCTGTTTGCTTTTCCGAACAGATTCGCTTTCTCTGCCAGCCCCCAAATATTGTCTTGTGACTGGAAAACAAAATATTTCCCATCTGGAGTCCATCGACCGCAACACTCGGCGGGAGGAGCGTGCCAGGCGGGGAGAAGAGGATGCGGATCCTTCCCATTGACCGAAACCTGCCAAAGCGAGCCCCGAAAAGTCATTCCACCCCCGACTCTGAATCGAATCACAGCACCGTCCGGGGACCAGGCAGGATCAAAGGTTTCATCGGGCGCGGAGACAAGCTTGTGGGGTTCGGAGCCATCGCTCTTTGCCAGGAACAAGTCGTTTCCGTCGGCGTAAACAATCATTTGGCCGTCAGGAGACCAGGCGGCGGCCTGTCCGGCGGCTTCGCCCAGCCTGCGAGGTGACCCGCCGAGCACGGGGACTTCCCAAAGCAATCCATGGAATGCTGTTTGACCCACCTCGTCCGCCACCAGCAGCGTTGCACCATCGGGGGAAACGGCAAGCAATGACATGGTCGGGGCAGGAACTGGGACGTGCGCCACCTCTCCACCGGAGCCGGACACTTGCCCGATGCTTCCACCCTCGTTGAAGTAAAGCCGTGCCCCGTCCGTCCCGACCAGAACCTTTAGATTGCCGTCGTGAGTGACCGGGACGTAGCCCGACACTTTGGCCTGAGGGAGAGGGCGAGATTGAAGATAGATGAGCGCCGCGACGACGAGAAGAGCCAAGCCGCCGCCAGCGCCTGCCCAAGTTTTCCATCCAAGGCGACTGGGTTTGGAAACGAGCGCTGTACTCGAAAGACCGTTTGTCCCGGCCACTGCTGAAAATTCAGCACTCGCCGCAGATGCGGATATTGTGGCGGCGGNNGCATCTCCGCTGCACTCTGGTAACGAAGATTGCGGTCTTTCTCCAGCGCCTTGTTGATGATGCGTTCCAGTTCGGCGGGCACAGCGGGATTCAGGCGTACGGCTGGGGTGGGCGCAGAGTCGAGGATGGCTTTGAAAATCTCAGCGGAACTGCCAGCATGAAACGGAAGAGCCCCCGTCGCCATCTCGTAGAGCACAGCGCCGAAGGAGAACAAATCGCTGCGGGCGTCCAGTTCTTTGCCACGAGCCTGCTCCGGTGACATGTAGGCGATGGTGCCGAGCGTAGAGCCGGGGCTGGTCAGGTGCTGGTCGTCGCTCATGGCGGTCATGGTGTTCGCCGACGCGACCTGGCCGGAAAAACCTGCGGGTGCAACCTTGGCCAGACCGAAATCCAAAATCTTGGCGTGCTCGCGCTTGGTGACAAAGATGTTGGCCGGTTTGATGTCGCGGTGGAC
>PKYX01000446.1 GCA_003132825.1 Acidobacteriaceae bacterium | reverse complement strand
TAACGGGATGGCCTCAGTTGGTGGAGACTTGGCTGGGGACGATCGGAATGATTCCGCAGTGATTCGTATTGCGGGGGCAAGTATGCATTAAACCCTGACATTGCCAATCATCGGTTCGGGCGGGTTCGAATATACGGCCAGCGCTGCAATCTTTCTCGCTTCTGCAAGACGCACCTAAAGCTCGCCCTCCTTAATATGAAAGAATTGCCCGTATTTACCGGCGGACTAACCCGACTGCGAAGGCCAAGACCTTGGAAGCACGGCAGTTAGACCTCTGGCGCCGTTGGGGTGAAACTGCCTCATAACCCCCTTTATCCGCTAATCCGCCGGGAACTTGAAACCGCCAGCCTGGCTCCAGCCCGTAGCGCCTGACATCTTCGGTGGACTGACCCAATCCGCACGGAAGGATTCAGCAAATATGTGTTTTTCCCCTGTCGTCTTTTGCCCTCCGTTTGCGATATCCAAATAGAAGCCTTTCTGAATCAGCCCGGGGTTGTGCTTGATGGGGCTTCCGCCACCCGCCAAGGACCGGCGGACGAACTTGGGCGAAGGAGACTCAGCTGGAGGGTTTGTAAGAAAACCAGCAGTTGTCTTTGTAGTGTTTTCACCAATCGTTTTCACAAATCTAGGGGCTGCGTATCCGGCTAAACCTTTGAAGGAGACTTCATGACCCGCCACATGCGTGTTTGCTATTCCATTGCGGTTTTCGTCTTTGTTGCTTTCCTGGCCGGCGCGAGCGCGCAACGGACTCACACCATGGCGGCCGGGAGGCCCAGTCATGTTCTCCGCAAATCGGTGGCAAGTTCCGAGACTGCAGCCGCTCCCCGCGGTTTGTCTAGCCTTCCCGCGGCTGCGCAAGGTCCTATTTCGGCGGCGTTGGGGAGGGACGATTCCCGCTATTGGTCTCATGCCACGGCGCGCGGCTTCCACGCGGAGAATCCCCAGCACGCCTTGGCCGCAGACTTTACGTCGGAGGGAGTCGAGGTCCGCAGCAAAACGGCGCGCTGGAGTTTCGGGCTGCGCGGTTACGGTTATGGGGAGAGTCTTCTCGCGGTCAGCCATTCGGCTCCTCGAAGCAAAACGAATCGAGTGGAATTCCAGCGCAAAATGCTGACGGAGTGGTACATCAACGGACCAGTGGGACTGGAGCAAGGGTTCACTCTCAGCCAGCCGCCGGGGCAGGCTCATGGCCGGCCACTGACATTCGCGCTGGCGCTTTCGGGAGACTTGACGCCCAGGTTGGAAGCCGGCGGGAGGGCACTGACCCTGACGCAGCGCGACGGGCAAGCTGCGCTGCGCTACACCGGCCTTGTGGCCTACGATGCCACGGGACGCGAGCTGCGAGGATCGCTCGCCTTGCACGGTGACGAGTTGCTGTTGCAAGTGGACGACGCGGGAGCGCGATATCCGGTCGTGGTGGACCCCCTGGTCGAGCAGGCCAAGCTGACAGCCTCGGACGGCGCGGTCCAGGACCGACTCGGGTACACGGTGGCCATTGATGGCAATACCCTGGTAGCCGGGGCGCCCGGCAACAACTCCATTCAAGGGGCGGTCTATGTGTTCGTCCAGCCAGGGACGAGCTGGGCGACAGCCACCGAGACAGCCAAGCTGACGGCGTCCGATGGAGCGCACAACGACAGTCTGGGTTCATCCGTGGCCATTGCCGGCGACACCGTGGTAGCCGGAGCGCCGAGCGCCGTAGAGGGCGGGCTCGCTGTTGCCGGGGCGGCGTACGTATTCGTTAAGCCGGCGGCAGGTTGGACGACAGCCACGGAGACGGCCAAGCTAACGGCGTCACACGTTGCCGTGTTCGGGGCGGTCGGCTCCTCGGTCGCTATCAGCGGGGACACGATCGTCAGTGGCGGCGGGGAGGCCGCCTACGTATTTGTCAAACCAGCCACGGGCTGGGCTGGCGGGGCGCCAACTCCCACCACGGAGACCGCCAGATTGACCAACTCAGACCAGGGGGACGTCGACGGGTTCGGTAGCTCGGTGGGCGTCAGCGGCGATACCGTGGTGGTTGGATCCTATTCCGCCACGGTCAACACCAACGTGAATCAGGGCGCTGCGTACGTTTTTGTCGAGCCGGGCTCGGGCTGGGCGACAGGCACCGAGACCGCCAAACTAATCGCCTCGGACGGCGCGACCAATGTGTATCTGGGCTCTTCGGCGGCCATCGACGGCGACACCGTCGTGGTAGGAGCACCCCAGGCGATCGTAGGAGATGATGTAGGCAATGCCGGGGCGGTGTATGTGTTTGTCCAACCGGGAACGGGCTGGGCGGGCGGGGCAGCAACTCCAACTACTGAGACTGCCAAGCTATGGGCATCGGACGGCAAGGCCAATGACGGTTTTGGCACCGCGGTAGCGATCCAAGGCGGCAACCTGGTGGTAGGGGATGGCGTCGCTACGCCAGAAGTGGGTCCCACTCCTGCTGGGGCGGCGTATGTGTTTACCGAGCCGACGTCGGGCTGGGCAACCACATCGACCTTTGCGGCCAAGCTGACGACCTCGGATGACGGGGGCGAGCAGAGTCTGGGCAACTCGGTGAGCATCAGCGGTAACACGGTGGCGGTCGGCGCCCCTGGGGCTATGATCGGCTCCAACCCCATCCAGGGGGCGGCCTATGTATTTGGACCCGCAACGCCTGTGATCGTTTGGCCCACGCCTGCGCCGATCACCTATGGAACACCCGTGAGCACCACCCAGCAGAACGCAACCTCTTTTGTGCCGGGAACATTTTCCTATCTTCCACCGCTAGGAACCGTGCTGGCTGGTGGCCAGCAGACACTGTTCGTGACGTTTACGCCTACAGATACCTCGGGCTATACCAGCGCGACCGATACGGTGTATTTGACCGTCTTACCAGCTCCTAGCTCGACCTCGATCACATCGAACTCCCCGAATCCCTCGCTGGCCGGGCAGACGGTCACGGTTTCATTCCAAGTGACGGGAGTGACGGTACCGTTCGGCAGCGTGACGGTGACGGCCAGCACGGGGGAAACATGCAGCGCACCGCTGGGCATCGAAACCGGCAGTTGCGGGATCACATTCGTGACCACGGGCACAAGGACGCTGACCGCGGTGTACCCCGCCAACAGCAACTTCTCGAGCAGCAGTTCCGCCCCGGTATCGCAATCGGTCACTGGGCCGGTGGCCAGCGTATCGCCCACCAGCTACAACTTTGGCACGGTGTATGCGGGAGCACTCACGACCAAGGGCTTCACGGTGAGTAACACCGGAACCACCGCCATGACCATCACCGGCCCGATACTCTCCATTGTTAGGGGAGGGAATTCGAACGAGTTTGTGGAGGTCAATCTGTGCCCGAGGTCGTTGGCAGCGGGAAAGAGCTGCACGGTCACGGTCACCTTTGTACCCGGTCCTTATTACACGGCACAAACCGCGACTCTGAGCATTATGGACAATGCAGCTGGCAGTCCGCAGACGGCAATGTTGACCGCGCTGGTGATCAACCCTCAGGCCAGTCTTAGCGCGACCAGCCTGAGCTTTGGCGCGCAGACGGTGAACCTCAGTGCGACCAAGACAGTGACCCTCAAAAACACCGGCACCACAGCACTCACACCGATCAGCCTGGCCGTCACAGGCACTAATGCATCGGACTTCACGCCCAGCTCGAATTGCGGAAGTTCGCTGGCGGCGGGCAACAGTTGCACAATCAGCGTCGCGTTTAAGCCTGCGGCCAAAGGTTCGCGATCGGCCACGTTGAAGGTCACTGACAACGCGCAGTCGGGCACGCAGACCGTGCTGCTGTCAGGAACCGGAAAGTAATTCCGGAGCCTGCTTTGCTGGTCAGGGACGATCCCGTTCGAGCAGGTTTTTCTAAGCTGCAGTTCGAGGGTCGCGAAGCCTTCCGAGGAAGCACGACGGTGGCCTTGCAGCCGCACCGTGTGCGCAGTAAAGCCATTGGTTGGCGGAGCAATTGCGGAGCGAATGCCGAGCTGCTTCTTGGCTTGTGCGAGGTCCCAAGGCTTGGTGTTCGCCGCTCTCCTCGGCTTTTCAAGACGCCTCGACGACAATGAATGACCAGCTCCGCATACCCGACGAGAGATCGTTATCGCAGGAAGAAATCAGCTTGTTGGAATGGCTGCTTGGCCATAAGCGGACCGATGTGTCAGAGTACAGGGCGCAAATCCCCAAACTCCGAGTAGTCAGCCGATGTCGTTGTGGCTGCCCCACCATCGATTTCGCCATAGGGACAACCACCCGGGAAGGTCCTTCCCAGATTATCGCGGACGCGCAGGGAAGCTCGCCCGAAGGGGTTCGGGTGGGCGTCATCGTACATGTGCGAGAAGGCGAGATTTCCGAACTGGAGGTCTACTCCGTTACCGGCGAGAAGAATGTGTTCAGCTTGCCGAAGCCCGAATCACTGGTGCCGTGGCTGATTGACTCCACGCCCGCTGAAATACCGCGATTTCACCGTTGAAATCGGTTGTGAGTGAAATCGCCGGGTTTCATCAACTCCCATAAAGCCGAGCGCGGGAACTTCGGGCGTCATGCTGGGGCAGGGTCCCAGTTGGGCAATCCTCTTCAGTCGCTTAAACGCCGGCTCAATTTGCCAACGCATACGGCACCATCTGAGAACGTCCGCCGTCGAACCGCTGGAGCGAGTCGTAAACCTCAGAACTTACGATTGGGTGCGCTCGTCTCGCGGCGCAGACAATTTGCTTTGCTCGGGACGAATTCTGTGCGGCTCCGATTCGCGCATCTTGCATCGGCAATACCCAACCCTGAACCCGCAAGTATTTCGGGAAGCCACGTAGGGCGACCAAACCTAACAATGCGGTTGAGGATGGGACGAATTGCCCGCTTCGGCGGGATGCTGATCTTTATGCGTTGAGAAATCAAGAGAAAGCTTGCCGGGATCGGTTGCATCGGGAAGGAAGCGCAGACCGCAAATCGAACAGGCATACTCGCCGGTCCATACGCGTTTGCCTTCTCGGTTTGTCATTACCGCCCTAAGGCAGACTTTTTTATCTGGCATTCGGGAAGCCTACACCGATTCCAGTTCATCGTCGACAGAGCGAACCAACAACTTGCCAGCTTCGATCCCCGCCGCCTCACGGGCGTCAGAGTCTACCGAGAGATNNGCAAAGTGAGATTATCCTGCTGATGGACAGACGAGACTTTTTGTACTTAGGTGCTGCCACGTTACTGTCTTCCCAAGTAGGCTGGAGCGCGGAGGCATCACCCAACTCGAAAATGGGCATCGCCATGACATCATTCATGACGGCATTGCAGCCCAAGGACGCATATCAGTCTCTAGAATTGTGCCACTCGTTGGGCGCGGCCGGGGTTCAGTTGTTTGCCCTCAATGGCGATCTGCCGAAGCTGAAGGCGCGGGCCGAAGAACTCGGAATGTTCCTCGAGGTAATGGTGCCTCTTCCGAACGATAGCCAGCAGGACATCCGAGCTTTCGAGAAAACTCTGCAGGATGCCAAAGCAGTGGGTGCGGCTTGTCTGCGCGCGGCCAGCCTGCCCACCCGGCGCTATGAGACCTTCGCAACCTTCGGTGAGTACGCGGAATGGGTAAAGAGAAGTGATGCAGCCCTCGACGCGGCCGTGCCGCTGCTCGAAAAATACAAAATCCGCCTTGGGCTTGAGAATCACAAAGACCGGACGGTAGACGAATTGGTCGCCGTCCTGAAACGATACTCAAGCCAGTACCTCGGCAGTTGCCTAGACTTCGGAAACAACATAGCCCTGCTCGATGATCCCCTGGACGTGATCCAGAAACTGGCGCCGTATGTGGTGACGACCCACATGAAGGATGTGGGGGTCGAGTCCTACGGCGAGGGGTTCCTACTGTCGGAGTTGCCTCTGGGCGAGGGATTTCTCGATCTATCCAGTATCGTGTCGCTGATTCGTGCCGCCAGTCCGAATGCCCACCTCATGCTCGAGATGATTACTCGCGACCCGTTGAAAGTTCCTTGCCTGACAGACAAGTATTGGGCCGCGTTCCCGGAGCGCAATGGCCTCTATCTGGCGAAAACATTGAGGCTCGTGGCGGAGAAGACGGATCGGTCGAAGCCGCTTCCGCGCATCGGTCAACTGCCCAAAGAGGAGCAAGTTCGCATGGAGCAAGACAATGTCAAAGCTTGCATGGCCTATGCGAAGAGACGCCATTGGGCCTGATTGAAAGTGCGTTTCCAGCGTACGTTCTTTTTCCTAGGGTGAGAAGGGATTTTCTGGAAGCCAATCATCATCCCGAAGGCGGTTATCGGAGCTGCGGCGAGCGTCGATGGCTGCAACTCAGTCGGGCCACGATGCTGCTGGTCGCGATCTTAACGTTCGGCAGCCGCTCCATCCTGGGACAGGAAGGCCCACCGCCCGTGCCGAGCGCTGCTGCCACCCCAAACTCGCGGCAGCCGCACGCGAGCGCCGGCGAAAGCGCGGCGAGACTCCGTACGTTCCTCGGACTGGGCCCGGCTCCGGACAGGCAGGCGGCGGACCGTGGAAACCAGTTGTTCGGTCCCGCTTGTGGCTTCTGCCATGGGGCAAATGCCCGTGGGGCGAGCGGCCCGAATCTGCTTCGTTCCGCTCTGGTGCTTCGCGATGAGAAGGGGGAGTTGATCGCTCCGGTCATCCACAATGGTCGCGCGGACAAGGGCATGCCGGCTTTTGCTTCTTTCAGCAACGCCCAGCTCTATGACCTGGCTGAGTTTCTCCACTTGCAGGTAGACCTGGTGGCGAATCGCGGGACCTATAAGGTACAAAACGCGATCCGAGGTGACGCGAAGGCCGGTGAGGCCTACTTCAATGGACCGGGGAGATGCCACACCTGTCACTCCCCCACGGGGGATCTGGCGCACCTAGGTTCCAAATTCGAGGCTCCCGATCTGCAACAGACCTTCCTGTATCCCGCCTCACGATCGTTTGGGTTTGGAGCCAGCAACGGGGCTGGTTCAGAGAAGGCCACCGTCACCCTGGCATCGGGCGAATCTGTTTCCGGGACATTGCGGCATTTGGATGACTTCAACGTCGTTCTGCTGGATGCTCGGGGCAAGGCTCAATCGTTTGCCCTAGAAAACGGGACCAGGGTTCAGCTTGAGGACCCGCTGCTGGCGCACCGGCAACTGCTCGATCAATACACTGACGATGACATGCACAACCTGACGGCTTACCTCGGAACCCTCAAATGAAATCGGACCGGGTGCTTTCTCACCTCGTGATTTTGCTCTCCCTGCTTCCTGTTACGGGACTGGGGCAGGGACTTGATCCGCGGAAGCTTCTTCAGCCAGCCACTGATACCTGGCCGACCTATAACGGCGATTACTCAGGCCGGCGCTACAGCACGCTCGCCGAAATCAATTCCTCGAATGTGCAATCGCTTGGGCTCGCCTGGACCTATCGCGTCTCAGGCGTCGACACGTTGCGGGGCGTGGGGTCTCCGGTGATCAAGTCCACGCCCTTACTGGTCGATGGCGTTCTCTACTTCACAGTTCCAGACCATGTCTATGCGGTGGATGCGAGGAAGGGAAGGGAACTGTGGCGTTACGACTGGGAGGATCACGGTGGCCATCTGATCGGAAATCGTGGCGTCGGGATGCGCGGAAACTGGCTTTACTTTCTGGCTCCAGACGATTGGCTCATCTCCTTGAACGCCACGACCGGCAGGGAACGCTGGAGGAAAAAAGTTGCGGACGAGAAGCAACAGTACTTCACCACCATGGCTCCCTTGGTAATCGGAAACCACGTCATCGTCGGCGTAGGTGGGGATGCCATGGACGTGCAGGGATTTCTCGAGTCTCGCGATCCGGAAACCGGCGCGGTGCAGTGGCGGTGGAATACCTCGCCGGGAGCCGGCGAACCCGGCTCTGAAACCTGGCCGAACCAAGAGGCCAGGGAGCACGGCGGCGGTATGACCTGGCTTCCCGGGACCTATGACAAAGATCTCAACCTTCTCTATTGGGGCACGGGCAACCCCAACCCGGTTTATGCAGGTCAGGGGAGGAGGGGCGCCGATCTCTNNTTGGGACGACGTCGAAACTCCCGTCTTGTTCGACGCCCAGGTGGACGGACATCCCCGCCAGTTATTAGCGCAGGCGGCTCGCAATGGCTATTTTTTTGTGCTGGATCGGACGAGTGGCAAGAGCCTAGTGTCCGAGCCCTTTGTTCCGCTGAATTGGTCACAAGGGCTCGATTCTAAGGGGCAGCCCATTCCCGACCCCAAGAAAGTGGCATCGGTCGATGGCTCACTGCTCTCCCTTCCCGCGGGAGGGGCGACCAACTGGATGCCTCCGAGTTTCAGCCCCGACGCGGGCCTGTTCTACGTGAATGCCACGCGAGGTTACAGCCTCACCTATCTGACCGATACCGACGAAAAACCAGCCGGGTACGGTGGCGAAGGCCGCACTTTGTGGTCGCAGAATGTGCTCGAAGCGTTGGACTACAAGACAGGCAAGGTCGAATGGAGCCACCCTTATCCGGCCCTTGGCGGCTCCGGGGGTCTGGGTGGGCCTGGAATCCTCAGCACTCGCGGAAAGCTTCTATTCACTGGCGACTATTCGGGAAATTTGA
>PKYX01000191.1 GCA_003132825.1 Acidobacteriaceae bacterium | reverse complement strand
GTGCGGTCGCAGAACGACTTGAACCCGAGAATCTGCAGCCTTTTCAGTTTGAGCAACGGAAACTCCTTCGTAGCGCTGTTCGTACCTGTGGCGCCGGCGCCTCGCCGGCTGGAGTGGCGGCTTCCCGCAGCCATATCCGCGCTGCCTGAGGCTTCGCCGTTCGAGCCGGGGCTCTAGCCCCGTTTACCAATCAGATGCTCTCCACTTCGCTCCGGCAAATGCACCCCCAGGCTGGATCGGGGTGGGCACAAGTTAGAGCTACTGTAACGGCGAAATCGCGCCGGGGTCAAGCAAGAAAACACCATATCTGGTATGCCCTTGCGGGCTACCACCTCATTCTGCACACACAATGCAGCAAGTGTGCAGTCGATGGGTGGGGAAGAGGAAGGAAGGGAGAATCGCGAGAGCCAGATAAGGGTAGCGCAAGGGCCGACGGCAAGCAAATCTTTAATGCGGAATCTTTCCGACCGAACCCCTAATGGGGAATGGAGACGATCATCCAAGTGGGGAAGTCGCCGACCCTCAGGCGTCGGTCAAGCGAAGGCCAAGCCGCTCCTACTTCCCGCCCAGCTTTTCGAAGAACACACAGATGGACTCAATCCCACGATAAAAATTCGGGATGTGGAATTTCTCGTTGGGGGCGTGCAGGTTGTCGTCGGGCAAGCCGAAGCCCATCATGACGGAAGGAATTTTCAGCACATCCTGAAAATCGGTCACGATGGGGATGGAGCCGCCGGAGCGGATGAAAACAGTGTCTTTCTTGAACACATCACGCAGCGCTTCGGTCGCAGCCAGGATGTACGGGTTATCCGTGCCCACGACGCAGGCTGGGCCCCTGCTCCAGACCTTGATGCTGGTCTGAATGCCCTTGGGCGTGAGCTTCTTCACGAATTTTTTGAACTTGTTGAGCACATCGTCCGCGTTCTGGTTCGGCACCAGGCGCATCGAAACCTTGGCGGCGGCTCTGGCCGGGATCACGGTTTTCGCGCCGGGAGCGGTGAAGCCACCGGGTATGCCGTGAACTTCGAGCGTGGGGCGGGCCCAGGTGCGATAGAGCACCGAGTATCCCGGCTCGCCGGTGAGCACGGTCGACCCCACTTCGGTCTTGCGATAGTGCTCTTCCTTGAAAGGCAACCGCTTCCAGGTTTTCAACTCGGCTTGACTGGGGGCCTTCACACCCTGGTAAAAACCCGGGATGAGAATCTTGCCCTTGGCGTCCTTCAACTGGCTGATGATTTCAATCAGGGCGAACAAGGGATTCGGCGCTGCGCCCCCGTAGACTCCGGAATGCAGATCGGTCTTTGGTCCGACCGCTTCGATCTCGGTGTAGACCAAACCGCGCAGGCCGACACACAGGGTGGGAAGATTGGCCGCGAAAAGTTCGGTATCGCAAACCAAGGCGAAATCGGCCTTCAGCTTGGTCTTCTGTTTGAGCACATACTCGGTGATGGACTCGCCGCCAACTTCTTCTTCCCCCTCGAAAAGAACCTTGACGTTGATCGGCAGCTTACCGCCACCACCCTGCATAAGAGATTCGAGAGCCTTTACTTCCATCCAGAGCTGGCCCTTGTCGTCCACCGCGCCCCGAGCGTAGACGTTCTGGTTGCGCTCGGCGGGCTCGAAGGGCGGAGAAATCCACTCGTTCAGTGGATCGGGCGGCTGGACGTCGTAGTGAGCGTACATCAGTACGGTGGGCTTACCGGGAGCGTGCAGCCACTCGGCATAGACCAGGGGATGCCCTTTGGTCGGAATGGATTCGACGTTGTCGAGGCCAATCCGGCGCAGTTCGGCGGCCACGAAGTCCGCCGCTTTCTGTACGTCGGACTTGTGCTCGTCCAGAGTGCTGATGCTCGGAATGCGAAGAAGGTCTTTCAGTTCGTTCAGAAAGCGCTGCTGATTGCCGCGAGCATAACTCACTGCGGGGGAAGCCATACCTGGTAACCTTTCGCGCGAACAACTGCGTCTGGCTGGGATGAAAACGCTTCAGTATATACCGGTTGCGAACCCCCGATTCGGGGACTGTGATCGCCCCATACGCACGATTGATGAACCCGATGGAGACGTAATGCTCGCAGACTTGGGAGGCCGGCGGCATTCCGTCGCCCTGGTTCCGTTGCCAGTCTAATGACGAAAACGCTCGGCCGCGAATGCGGAGAGATCGCAATCCGGTTTTTCGCCGGCGATGATCTGCGCCATGTTATGGGCGGTCACGGGCGCCAGCAGAATACCATCGCGAAAGTGGCCGGCGGCGATGTAGTAGCCGGCGGCCTCCATCTTCCCCAAGATCGGTAAATCGTCAGGAGTCCCTGGCCGCAAGCCGGCCCAAGCCTCGAGCACTCGCGCCTGCTGCAAGCTGGGAACCAGTTGCACGGCAGCCTGGTGCAAGCGGCGGATGGTGTCCGCATCGGTGCGCTTGTCATATCCTGCTTCCTCGAGGGTCGAACCCACCAGGGTTCGGCCATCGCTACGGGGCACCAGGTAGACCTCGGGCGAGCGGATTACGTGGCGTAATATCGGAGGGCCCACGAGCGCCACCATCTGCCCTTTCACGGGTCGGATGGGAAGCTCGACTGGTGGCAGATTCCCCGCCCAGGCCCCGGCGCAGTTTACGACCACCGGCGCGTGGTAGGTAGTTTTCTCCGCCTGCACCCCCGAAACCCGCCCATTTTCGGTGAGCACATGTTGGACCGAAGTGCCCGAAGAAATATCAACCTCACGGTGCTTGGCTGCCCGCAGGACGGCGGCTGACAAAGCCCGCGGATCCACGCTCCGTTCCGCGAAAAACCGGGCCGGCCGGTTGAGGTTTCCGAGTGCCGGCTCGAGTTCGGCGAGGGGAGCGGGCAGCGGGGGTTCGGGGGGGGGCAGGGGTCTCGAAGGACTGGCGTCCACCGGGTCGAGCAGGAGTGTGCCGTGGTCTCGCAGGTCCACGTTCATGCCGGATTCGTCCTGTATTTCGTGAACAAATTCCGGATACATGCGAGCGCTCGCGGTCGCGAGCGCCTGCAGGGGCCCGGGAATTTCCAGAGGGCAATCGGCCAGCATGCCCGCGGCTGCATACGACGCTTCCCGAGCGGGTTCTCCCCGTTCGACAACCAGCACCTTGATGCCCCGTTTGCGCAGCGCAATCGAGAGTGTGAGCCCGATGACGCCGCCGCCGATGACAATGACATCCCAGGCTTTCACCCGAGCATTGTAGAAGATCGCGGCGACGGGGCGCAGGAACGCGGTTTGGGGCGGGGCGGGGCGACTCGCCCGCTGATCTCGAGAAGCGAGTTTCCCGCATCCCGAGTTACTTTTGGGAGAACACTTCTAGGTACGCCAGTCGCCTGAAGCGACACTTATAATCCGCGCAGGCGGGAACCTCGGTTTCCGCTCCTCGTGCGCCATGGCACAATCAGCGGCACAATCAGCGGCTCGCCCGGACGCGGGGTTGTGGGTCTACAACCCCTGGCTCGATCTTTTGGTAGGCTGCGGAGCCTGGTCGGCGCCCCTGCTGTTGTTCTATTACTTTGCCGATTCGCGGGCACTCGCCTGGTCGGCGGCGTTTTATGCATTGGCTCTTTTCTTCAATTATCCGCATTACATGGCCACGATATACCGGGCTTACCGCACCTCGGAAGACCGCCAGAAATATCGCATCTTCACGGTTCATATCACGGCGCTGATTCTGCTTACTCTGGCGGTATCACACTTCTGGTATGGCGCTTTGCCCTGGATCTTCACCCTCTATCTCACCTGGAGTCCCTGGCACTATAGCGGACAGAACTACGGCCTGTTCATGATGTTTGCGCGCCGGGCCGGGGCAAAACCGTCTTCGACGNNGGCGGGCCGGGGCAAAACCGTCTGCGACGGAACGGCGCGCGTTGTACGGGGTCTTTCTGCTCTCCTACTTCATCCTTTTCTTGAGTTTTCATACCGGACCCTCGAGGGATCCACTCTTTGTTTCACTCGGCATTCCAGCGAGACTGAGCCTGGTGCTGGTGCTTGGGCTGGCGGCCGCTTACCTGGGTCTCTCGGTTTTCGGTTTGTCGCGACTGGTGGGGCAGGTGGGGTGGCGGCCTCTGTTTCCTTCGCTCACCCTATTTTCCACGCAGTTTCTCTGGTTCCTGCTTCCAACCGCCGTCGCTTTGGCCAAGGGTCTCGAGATCACGCAAAGCCGGTACAGCAACGGTGTGCTGGCGGTAATGCATGCGGCGCAGTATCTCTGGATCACCAGTTACTACGCGCGCCGCGAAGCCAATGCCGAACGCCAGGGGAGCTGGCGCCCGCTGGCGTATTTCGCAGTTTTGATGGCGGGTGGCATCGCGCTTTTTGTTCCCGGGCCGTGGCTCGCCAGCCGGCTTTTTCATTACGACTTCACCGCCAGCTTCTTGCTTTTCACAGCGCTGGTCAACATTCATCATTTCATTCTGGATGGTGCGATCTGGAAGCTGCGCGACGGCCGCATCGCCGCTCTGCTGTTGGACTCGAGGGAGAAGCTGGCCGAGGCCACGAATGGGGCGGGCGGCCGGGGAGCGCGCTGGCTGGCGGGCCATGCCCCGGGGGCGCGAGCGCTGCGGATTAGCGCGGCCTTGCTGCTGCTGGCCTGGGGAACGGTCGATCAGGTACGTTACTATTTCGCCCTTCATCAAGAAAATCTCGCCGATCTCGAGCGAGCCGCCACCTTGGATTCCTTCGATAGTTCGTTGCAAATGCGCCTGGGGCGAAAAGAGTTTGAAATCGGCCAGACCCAGCAAGCTGCCGAGTCCTGGCGGCAGGCCGTTCGGGTGAATCCGGCGAATCCGGCTCCGCGCAATGCTCTGCTGCGATATCTGACCGCGCAACAACGCTTCGACGAAGCTTACGCGCTGACCGGTGACGGGCTGCGCTACCTGCCCCAGGATGTCGATCTCCTCGTCAACCACGGCGTTCTGGCTCAACAACGCGGCGCCTTCGATGAGGCCGTCGCGGATTGGAAAAAAGCCATTTCCGTCGATCGAAAGCAGCCGCTGGCTCACCTCTATCTGGCCGGCGAGCTGGATCGGGAAGGGAACCTGGACGCGGCCATTCCGCAATACATGATTTTTCTCGAACAGGCCGCGAAAGCGGAACCTGAGGGTCAGGTTCCCGCAAGCAACGTGATCCTCGGGGCGCTGCGTCTGGCGCAATGTCAGGCGAAGACCGGTCACCCCGCCGAAGCGGTCAAGTCCTACGGGTTGGCCGAGAAAATTGCCGCGCAAGTCGGCGAGCCCAAACTCGAGAGCCTGGCCAGCGTCGGCGAAGCATCCGTCGAAGCAACCCAGAAACGGGTACCGCAGGCGCTCGGCCTATACCAGCACGCGCTCACCTTGGACCGTGCGGTCGATGACCGTCAAAGCGAAGCCGCGGACTGGTACAGTTACGCGCTCTTTTTGCGTTCTGCCGGGTTCCCCCCGCGGGTGCTCTACCCTTGCCTGGTGAGAGCGGAATTCTTGATGCAATCCTTGAAGGACTCGACCGATCTCAGCCGTGTGAAGTTGCTTCGGCAAGCGGCGGAAAACCAGCTGGCGGCTGAGGCCCCGGGACCTGAGCGCGATCAGCAGGTGCCCCTAGAGGACGCCCTCCATCTGAGGGCGCCCTAGCCTCAGAGTTTGCCGAGGAACTCGACAATCTCCGGTTCGCTCCAATCCACTTCGCCGATGAACTTGCGGCGCATAATCCCATTGCGGTCGATGATGTAGGTCTCGGGAAACTTGAAGGTTCCGTAGAGGTCGTTGCTTTTCCCCGAGGGATCGCGGACGGTGAGCAGATCTACGTTGTGGTTTCTCAAAAACTGCTGATAGGCCGTTCCGTCTTCATCGACGCTGACCGCGAGTACCACGACGCCCTTGTTCTTCATCTTCTGCTGAAGTTGCACAAGCGACGGCACCTCGTCGACGCAGGGAGCGCACCAGGTCGCCCAAAAGTTCAGGACCACGACCTTGCCTCGCAGTTGGCTGAGGGTGACGGCGCGCTCGGAGTCTGTGACCGTGAAGTCCGGAGCCACGGTGCCGATGTGGGGGGGGCGGGTGCCGCTATAACAGCCGGAGAGCGAAACGGTGAGGAGCCCGATGAGGACCGATCGACGGCGCACGCAGCTATAATACCGAATTCGGCCCTCGACAGAACCCGACATGGCTACCCCTGCCGCAGAATCGCCCGGTGCACCTTCATTCGCGGTGCGACCGGATCCTCCCCAAATATCGGTCATCGTGCCCGCCCGCGATGAGGAGACAAGCCTCGGGGCCTGCCTGCTGTCGCTAGTCGGGCAAGCCGGCATCGGTTTCGAAATCATTGTGGTCGACGACGGTTCCACCGACCGGACGCCCGCGCTCGCTCGTTCGTTTCCCGGAGTGCGGGTGATCGACGCGGGCCCGCTGCCCGAGGGCTGGAGCGGGAAAAACAACGCGATGTCGGTCGGAGCCCGGGAGGCGCGCGCCCCCTGGCTGCTCTTTACCGATGCCGATACCGTGCATCTTCCCGGCTCGCTGGCCCGCACTTTGCTGGAGGCGCAACAGAGGGGTGCAGCCCTGCTTTCCTTTTCTCCCGAGCAGGAGGTCCATGGGATCTGGGAGAAGGCTGTCATGCCGGTGATCTTTGCCGAGCTGGCCACCACCTATCGTCCGGCGGAGGTCAACGATCCGGCGACCCGGGTGGCGGCGGCCAATGGCCAGTATTTGCTGATCTCGCGCGAGGCCTACGATGCGGTCGGCGGGCACGCTGCGGTGCGAGCCAGCCTGCTCGAAGACGTTGCTCTGGCGCGGGCGGTCAAAGCCTCGGGCCGCCGCATATTTTTTCGCTATGGCCCAGATGCCGTGCGTACTCGCATGTACCGCAGCTTTTCCCAGCTGCGGGAAGGCTGGACTAAGAATCTGGCCCTGTTGTTCCGCTCGCCGGTACAGTTGGCGGTGTTGCGGCTGTTGGAGTTTGGGTTGATGGTCGGAAGCCTAGGGGCCGCGATTCTGGGGATGCTCCATGGGAGGAGCCACACCGCAATCTTTGCGACGATGGTGTTGCTGGGTTTGGGTGCGATTTTCGTGGCCCGCGTCCGCAAAGCCCACTTTTCTACCGGGACAACTGTACTGGCACTGCTCGGCCTTCCGTTGTTCTCCTATCTTTTGCTGCGGTCGGCCCGCTCGCAAGAAAAAGGTCAGGTACAGTGGAAGGGTCGGAGTTACGCCTTCGGGCCCGCGCCGCAACCGGTGCCGAGCGGTGCGAAGGTGGTGGATCATGGACGAACAAGAAGCACCTAGAGGGGCCCCGATTTCACCCCGGTGAACTGACGAGGAGCAGACTGTGGTCTATCTAACCCGCAAGGCCGAGTTTTCCGCTTCGCACTACTATCACAATCCGAGTTTCAGTCCGGAGGAGAACCGGCGAATCTTTGGCAAGTGCAACAATCCCAACGGACACGGGCACAACTATACGCTCGAGGTCACGGTCCGAGGCGAGGTGAACCCCGCATCCGGGTTCGTGGTGGATCTGAAGCAACTGAAGGAAATCCTGCACCGAGAAGTCTTGGACGGCATGGACCATCGTTTCCTGAACAAAGAAGTGCCGGAGTTCTTGACCCGCATTCCGACCACGGAAAACCTGGCCATCGCCATCTGGCAGCGACTGGCGCCCAAGCTCGAAAAGGCGCAACTCTACCGCGTGCGGGTCTACGAAACCCCCGACCTCTTTGCGGATTTTTACGGTGAAGCATGAAGGCGTATCTGACGCGGGGTTACGGGTTCTCGGCCTCGCACCGCCTGCACAGCGACCGCATGTCGGCCGCGGAGAACGCGGCCACTTATGGCAAATGCAATAATCCCTACGGACACGGCCATAACTACCGGCTGGAGGTCACAGTCAGCGGGCCGGTGGATGAAAGTACGGGCATGGTTTGCAACCTGGTCGAGTTGGATGGCTTCGTGCACCCGCAGATCGTCGAACGGTTTGATCGCGAGAACCTCAATCTGCTTCCTGAGTTTGCCGAAGCTGTTCCCACCACGGAGAACTTGTGCACCGTGATCCACAATATTTTGCAGCGTGGCTTCACCCGCGCTCATCTGGAAAAGGTGCGCTTGGAAGAGACCATGATGAATTCATTTGAATTCGCAGGAGACGCGGAACCGCGCAAATAATTCGAAGATAAGAAGATGGTAGTAAAGAAGATAGTAGAAAGATAAATACTAGGAAGATAAATAGTAGGAAGATAAGTAGACCCTAAGAAGACGATCGAAGACCACGGCGCGGAGACCCATGCCAGACACCCCAGGATCGGTTGAGACCAGCACGCTGACCAGCGCCAGCTTTGAAGACCTGGCGCGCGAGCTGATCGTCCGCTTGGGCGAAGACCCCACCCGGGAAGGCTTGGCCCGCACGCCCGAGCGCATGCGTCGCGCCTACGAATACCTGGTGAAAGGGTACCGCGAAGACGCGGAGGCAATGCTGAAGGAGGCTCTGTTCACCGTAACCTATGACGAGATGGTGATCGTCAAAGACGTCGAGATGTTCAGCCTGTGCGAGCACCACATGCTGCCGTTCTTTGGCAAAGTGCACGTCGCCTATATTCCCAACGGCAAAGTGATCGGCTTGAGCAAGATTCCGCGGCTGATCGATATTTTCGCTCGCCGCTTACAGATTCAGGAACGCCTGACCACGCAGATTGCGGAAACCATTCAGCACGCGATTCAGCCGCAAGGGGTGGGGGTGGTGATTGAGGCGCGCCATCTTTGCATGATGATGCGGGGGGTGGAGAAGCAGCACTCCGCCGCCGTGACTTCCTCGATGCTGGGATCGTTCCGCCACGAAGAGGAGACACGGACCGAGTTCCTCTCCCTCATTCGCAACCGGACCAACGGAATCTAGTTCGACCTTGAAGCCGGCCGGACAGCCAAACCTTCCTAGGTTCCATAGCGGTAGCGCCGTGGCCGTTCCGGAAAAATCTTGATCAGAATGACTCCGGCGATGAATCCGCCCACGTGGGCCCAAAATGCGATCCCGCCCGTGGAATTGCCGGCGTAGGCGATCGAACTCGCCGCCCCACTCAGAAACTGCACTACAAACCAATAGCCAAGCATCACCCAGGCCGGCACCTGCAGGAAAAAGATGAAAAACCAGGTCAAAACGCGAGCTCGTGGATACAAAATGAAGTACGCGCCGAGCACCCCGGCAATGGCGCCGCTGGCGCCGATGGTGGGCACGATCGAGTATGGCGTCAGCGCGACCTGTGCCACAGCGGCCGCTAGACCGCTGAGCAGGTAGAACACCAGATATTGAAAATGGCCGAGGTAGTCCTCGACGTTGTCTCCAAAAATCCACAAAAACCACATGTTCCCGATCACGTGTAGCCAAGAACCGTGCAGGAACATCGAGGTGAAAAACGGAACCAGGCCGGCGGCCAGATGAAGATGGCGAGTGCCGAGGAGGAACCCGGTCACGCGCGCAGGAACCAGTCCCAGCTGATAGAGCAGGAGCTTCATGCTGCGGGGATCGAGCAGGGTCTGGAACAAGTAGATGAGCAAATTCAGCCCGATCAGAAAATAGTTCAGGAAGGGGGTGCTGAAGGTGGGCTGGTCGTCGCGGATCGGTATCATGGAGAATCAGGGAATCTGGTAACTTGGTACTCGGGCCATGGAAAAGCCGCGGAATGGCCTGCCCCAACCGGCAGGCCGGCATTCCGTAAAGTGCCCACTGACCTCGACTTACAAGTTTGCCAACTTCCCCATGAACGGTGTCCTGGTTGTCGACAAACCCGCCGGCCCGACCTCGCATGACGTGGTCAACCGCGTTCGCAGGATTCTACAACAACGAGCCGTCGGTCATTTGGGGACTCTGGACCCGCTGGCAACCGGGGTGCTTCCGATGGTGGTCGGAAATCTGACCCGCCTGGCGCAGTTCTATCTGGCGTCGGAAAAAACCTACGAAGGCGTGATTCGCTTCGGTTTCGCCACCGACACTTACGATGCCGAGGGCGAAGCCACCGGTCCCCAGCAGGCGGTTCGGTTGGCATTGTCCCAGGCGCGGGAACTGGCGGCTCCATTTTCGGGTGTGGTGGAGCAGGTGCCACCGCCGTTTTCCGCCAAGAAGATTCAGGGTGTGCCGGCCTACAAGCTGGCGCGGAAACATGAGGACGTGCCCCTGAAACCGGTTCAGGTTGAGATCAGGGAATTCGAAATTCTGGGAGTCGAAGGCGACCGGGCCGAGTTTCGCGCGCGCGTCGCCGCGGGTACCTATATGCGCTCCGTGGCTCACGAAATGGGCCAACGAATGGGCTGCGGGGCACATTTGCAGTCGCTGCGCCGAACCGCCGCCGGGGAATTCGAAATCGCCGATGCCCACAGCCTGGAAGAGCTTGACGCGGCCGGGGTAAGCGGGCGGATCGAGGAACTATTCATCCATCCCCGTAAACTGTTGCCGCTGTTTCCCTCGGTCACGGTGAATGATGAGTCCGCGGCGCACATCCGAAGCGGGCGCGCGGTCAATCTGCCGGAACTCTCTGCGGCGCGCCTGGTGAAGGTCTTCTATGGACAGAGAGAATTGATCGCCATCGCAACCCGCGTGGCAGGTACCCTGTTTCATCCCAAGATTGTGCTGGCGGCGGAACCAGTCGCCCAACTGGCGAGCGGCCGGCGCAAGTGAAGAAAGCATCTACGGCAGCATGGGCGAGCAGCACGGCTTTTCGACCGGTTTCGGCTCCATCAGTTCGACCCGGGTAAGGTTCGGATCATACAGATTGAGCTGCCACTTTCCGTCCCGTCCGATCTTCGGCTTGTCGGGATTCAGCCCCCGGGAAACCACCGTCTCAAAGCCGGCCTGGGTGCTCGGAACACCCAGCGCAAGGTGGTTCATGACACCCAAGGTGTGCGGAGTTTCATCTCGTAGATTCATCATGTACTCCAGCCAGTCCGTGCCGTCCGGCACCCGCATATCCACCCAATCGGCTCGCGTGTCGGTCATGCCCCCCTGCCAGAAGAACCTGAATCCGAGAATGTCTTTGTAGAAGCGGTCTTCGGCAGCCCGGTCTTTGACCACAAAACCCACGTGGATGATGTGTTCCGAAATGCGCGTGCTGGGAAGAAACTTGCCAAAGTTGCGACTGTGCAGCGACCCGGGCATGTACTGAACAAACTCCACCAAGTGCTCCTCGGGATCGTGAATTTCGAAGCTGAGGTTCCCGTCTAGTCCGGTCGAAACCTTGTCGGGCACGGTCACGCCCTTGCTGGCCAGGTAGGCCCGGAGTTGCTCCACGTTCGTGGTTTCAAAACAGATGTGGTTTAGGCGCGACTGGCCGGGGTCCTTGAGATCGGGAAAAACCTCAATGTACTGATGGTCGTTCACCTTGAAGTAGGTCAGCATCAGGCCGCTGCCGTCGGGCTTCTCCAGACTGAAAGGTTCCTGGAACCCGAGGATGCCGGTGTAAAACTTGCGGGCCGCTGCCATGTCATCGGTGTTCAGTCCGATGTGGGCTACGCCGACGATAGGTGGACGGGCCACTGCGCCCGCAGAATCGGCGGCAAGGAGAGAGGAAGGCTGGAGCAGAACACCTGCGACCAGGAGGGCAAGGAAAAAACGATCCGCGCATTTCATGCACCGCATAGTGCGGGCGAACGCCAGGAATGTCAAGGGCCCGAGACTGAGGCCCAAGACTGGGGATCAGGCTATGGCATTGCGGGAAGTCTGTGGTTAGGAGTCCTGCCCGGGCGAAAGCCGTGCTAGCGATTCGCTCCTCAAGCGAGCAATGCGTTAGGAACCGCAGCGGAGAATCAATTGCACGGGGACAAATCGGTTCCCGGGCGGCCGAGTCACTTCGAACCGCTGACTGCCCAGGGCTTCAGCCCCGAGGCTTGAACATCCACTTCGACCGATGGGCTCACATGCAATAGAAGACTGCTCGGGTTCTTGATGCCCCACTGCACGTAAGGAACGACGAAGTGAGAGGTTAGGGTCCAGTGGTCGTCGGCCATTTCGACTCGCACCGGTATCGTGAGCTCGCGCTCGACGCCGTGGATGCGGAATACCCCGTGTACCTGAACC
This sequence comes from Acidobacteriaceae bacterium, assembly GCA_003132825.1. Classification (GTDB taxonomy): domain Bacteria; phylum Acidobacteriota; class Terriglobia; order Terriglobales; family Acidobacteriaceae; genus PALSA-270. The sequence goes on along the minus strand of PKYX01000191.1, from coordinate 3,861 downwards.
GTCGAAACGCCCGAGGCTTCTAGGGTACCCTCGACGCGGTCTGGCCGGAAGGCGATTTCGGGATAGCGCGAACTTTCGAGAATCTCGCGATGCATGCGCCGGTCGCGGCCGTCGTTTCCGCTGTGGCCGCTCGCCGCACCCACTACAACCTCACCGCTGATCGCGCGGCTTGACGGGTCGAACTGGATGGCGCCATGCTCCATATCGAAGGTTCCGTGAACCACGTGGAACGAAGCGTCCAGGGCAAACTCGATTCTGGCACGAGCCGGCAAAAATTCGAGCACAGCCTCGCGTTGCTGGGCACGGCCCGTCTGGGTCCATAGAAGTGCAGTGAACGCCACGGCTATGCCAAAACGCGCAGTCCTTTTTGCGATCGAAGGCATGGTGGATTCGAGCATTATTTCCGTCTTCTCTCGTCCCAAACTCCAGGGACATGACTAGGCTATAGTGGCCAAATCCTGGGTGTGTCACGAAACGGTAATTTCAGTGAGTGCGCCGACGGTGCAAAAGACGCTCGGGCAAGTGGCAGGGAAGCAGTCCATGAAACGGATATTGGTGATCGTCGCTCTCGCATTGGCCGTTGTTCTGGTTGTGGCTTACGCCGGAGACTATCTGGTTCTGCGCTACAAAATCTGGCAGAAGCAGGAGGCGTTCGCGACGGTCACGGTCTATCGCTACTACGCGATCCAGGAAAAGGGCAATAAGACCGAATACGTATTTCACAACTCCGAGGCTGATACCTGCGTTCACGCCCTCTTTCCCCATCTCGACGATCCACCCTGCTGGTACCTCACTCGTCATACCCAACAGCAAACCGATATTTGACTCGGGGCTTGGTGTGCTCGAAAGGTTTCGGCACCCGGCGGCCGGGCAGCCGATCGCCGCTGCCCTGAAGGAATGTTGGTCCGTCGTGGTCGACGAGGGTCCGTCGTCGAGCACCAATCGACAAGCAACCGCTGCTCTTTGAGCGTGACCGGAACTTTGGAGTAACGGTATTTAAGGCTATGGCGGAGAGAGAGGGATTCGAACCCTCGATAGAGCTTTACAACCCTATAACGGTTTAGCAAACCGCCGCCTTCAGCCACTCGGCCACCCCTCCAAAGGGAAATAGGGCGCAATATACCGGTGGGGCTTCGAGTTACAACCCGCGCGAAAAGCCTTGTATATCGGTCCTCCGGCCCGGAGATATAGGCAGTTATATCGCGGAACTTTGATCCCTCTGCACCGTTATTTAGCCGTCCGAAACGAGGCGACGCAGGAGGAAGTCATGGGACGCGGGCTCTTGCTGTGGCTCATTGGGATTCCATTGCCGATTATTCTTCTGATTTGGGTTCTAGGCGGCTTGCACGGTTGATATTCCAGGCGACGTAAGTGTGTGAAGGAGGTCCGGCGCGAGCCGGGCCTCTTTTCTTGTGCGCTTCCGCCGGGCCGGCCCTTCACCTACATTAGGAGGATGAATGCGTCCGACGACGACTATCTCCTTCGCCCCGATCCGCACGATCCGCGGCTGACCGAGCGCGTCACCGGCGTCGACCAGACCGGCGCCAGGATCGAAACGGCGGTGACGGTCGAGCGCGCGCTGACGATCTTCCTCAATTCACAGGAAATCGTCACGGCGATGACCATCGGCGATCATCCCGAATATCTGGCGCTCGGCTATTTGCTCAACCAGAACATGCTCAAGCTGGACGACACCGTCACCGGCGTCGATTACGACGAGGAATTGTCGGTCGTGGTCGTGCGCACGAAGCGCAAGACCAATTACGAGAAAAAGCTCAAGAAGAAGGTGCAGACATCCGGCTGCGCACAGGGCACCGCGTTCGGCGATCTGATGGAAGCGCTGGAGAATGTCACGCTACCGCCGGCGAAGCTGCGCACGTCGTGGCTCTACACGCTCGCCCACAAGATCAACACCACGCCTTCGCTCTATCTCGAGGCCGGCGCGATCCATGGCTGCGTGCTCGCGGTCGAGGACCGCCCGCTCGTCTACATGGAAGACGTCGGCCGCCATAACGCCGTCGACAAGATCGCCGGCTGGATGTTCAAGCATAAAGTCAGCTCAGCCGATAAGATCTTCTACACCACCGGCCGGCTCACGTCCGAGATGGTGATCAAAACCGTGCGCATGGGCATTCCGATCCTGATCTCGCGCTCNNCTCGCCGGCGAGGATCGCATCGTGTTCGATCAGGACCTGGCTTATGTCGAGGAGGAAAGCGCCAAGCACCGGCGCAAGGCCGCGGTGCATGACGAGTGAGTTAACGCGCGCGTGACGATGTCCCCTACTCTCGGCCTTGTCCTCGCCGGCGGCTTGGCTCGGCGCATGGGCGGCGGCGACAAGGCGCGCATCAGGATCGGCGGCGTCACCATCCTGCAGCGCGTGCTCGGGTGCCTTATGTCACAATGCGAGAGCATCATCATCAATGCCAACGGCGATCCGAATCGCTTTGCCGATACCGGCCTGCCTGTGGTCGCCGACGGCGTGCCGGATTTTGCCGGCCCGCTCGCCGGCATTCTTGCCGGTCTCGATTGGGCGGCGGCGAACGCGCCGCGAACCGAATGGCTCGTAAGCGTCCCGGGCGATTGTCCCTTTCTGCCGAAAGATCTGGTGGCGCGGTTGCATGAGGCGCGCCTCGCGGCGGGCACTCCCCTCGCCTGCGCGCGTTCGGGAAAATGGCGCCATCCGGTCGTAGCATTGTGGCCGGTTGCGCTGCGCGAGGACCTAAGGCGCGCCTTGGTCGACGAGGATTTGCACAAGATCGAAATCTGGACGACGCGGCATGGCATCGCCATTGCCGATTGGCCCGTCGAACCGCTCGATCCGTTCTTCAACGTCAACACGCCGGAGGACGCGGCGCGCGCCGAAACCCTCGCCGCTCAATACTCCTAAACGTTCAGCCCACGAGCGAGGCGTAAGACAGAAAGCCAACCATCGAGCCGGGCTCGATCGTCGTCACGTCTTCCGACAGCTCGGCCAAGCCGTCGGTTTCCGTAAGCGAGGTGAGAACGCCGGCGCCGTCTTGCTCGTATTTCACCGCCTCGACGGTGCCGTCGGCCGCCGCGCGCAGCGCCACGCGTACATATTCCCGCCGGCTTTTGCGCTTCTTGTAGGAGAACGTTGCGCGCACCGGCATCGCGACGAGCGGCTCGGGTAGCGCGCCGGCGAGCCGCAGTAGCAGCGGCCGCACCACGCGCACGAAGGTGACGAAGACCGCCACCGGATTCCCCGGCAGCCCGACGAACGCCGCGCCATCGCCGCGGTTCGCCCCGTTTTTGGCGCCCGGTATCACGCCCATCGCCACCGGCCGGCCGGGCTTGATCGCGACACGCCAAAAAACGATGCGCCCGATGCTCTCGATGGCGCTGCGCACATAATCGGCTTCGCCGGCCGAGACCCCGCCCGAAGTCAGCACCAGATCGTGATCGGCGGCAGCCGCCGCGATGGCGACGGCGAGCGCCCTCGGCTCGTCGCTCAAGATACCGAGGTCGGTCACTTCGGCGCCGAACCGCGCGATCAAGCCCGACAGCAAATAACGATTGGAATCATAGAGCGCGGCGCGCGGCAGCGGCGAGCCCGGCTCGACGATCTCGTCGCCGGTCGAGAACAAAGCGATCCGCACGCGCCGGCGCACATCAAGCTTGGTAAGTCCGAGCGCGGCGGCGAGCGCCACATGCTGCACCGCAANNCGGCAGCGCCACCGCGCCGGCGCGCATGTCCTCGCCCGCGAGCCGCCGATTGGCGCCGCGCTTCAAGCCGGGCGGCACAACGACGCTATCGCCTTCGATACGGCAATCTTCCTGCATGAACACGGTATCCGCGCCTGCCGGCATCGGCGCGCCGGTGAAAATGCGGATCGCTTCAC
>PKYX01000318.1 GCA_003132825.1 Acidobacteriaceae bacterium | reverse complement strand
TTCCGTTCAAGGCGTTGACGGATTATCTGGAAGGCGGCGAGAGTCTGGGCGAGTTTCTGGAGCAGTATCCGAGCGTGACGCGCGAGGCAGCGATTGCGGCACTGGAAGAGGCGCGGGACAGCCTGATGGCGCATCTGGGATGAAAGTTCTGATCGACGAGTGCGCGCCCAAGGCATTGAAAGTAGCGCTGGCGGTCAGCGGTTTCGACTGCACGACCGTGCAGGAAGCGGGATGGTCAGGGAAAGAAAACGGGGAATTGCTTGCCCTGGCCGACGCCAGTTTCGATGTGGTGGTGACGATCGACCGGAATCTGCGTTATCAGCAGAACCTCACCGGGCGCAAGATCGCGCTGCTGATCGTGCGTGCGCGTTCAAGTCGTGTGGTGGATTTAGAGCCGCACTTCCCCGCCTGCGGCGAGGCATTGCGAACCATTCGACCGGGCACGGTCGTCGAGGTGGGGTCCTCGGCGTAGGCGTCCTGGGAGAAGCAGCGGTCCCATTTTTCGCTGGGAAGTGTACCTAGCGCGGGAGCCGAGTCAAGCCTCTGCGCTGCGCTCACTGGCGCGCCCAGAACGCGCGGACTCTGCGGGGACGCAACCATGCTGAGTCTTATTCAACGTCCCAGGAGGCCAAGTTGAAATCATCGCGTGGGGGGTGATCTTCCGCACTCTCGACGAGGCGAACGCCCACGCAAAAAGGTTTCATTAATGTCGTTTTTGGATCCATCACGAAAGAAGACCCGCCCTAAGCTTCGCCTTATATTCGCCATCGCCGTGTACGAGTAGGTGTACGATAAACCCGGCAGAGGGGCATTTTTGGCACTTCGTGCCCTTGTAAAATCAGCAACTTGCACATTCGAAAGGCTGTGGAAAAGAACGACTCCGCCCTATCCAACAAACCTCTTCGCCACCCCGGATCCCTGCCATGCGGGCCCTACAGCCATACCCCGGACTTATCCATGGCCCCTCGCTGCGACCTGATACGCTATGGTTCCTACTACGTCGCCCGAGGGGTCGATGGCGACCGCACGGTCCTCTCCCGGAAGCGCTGGCGAAGTGTTCGCTCGGTCAATACAGTATCCGCGAAACCGGCGGGCGAATAGCTGACGCGATAGGGCGCAAAGGCTTGTGCTAAGCATGCAAGAATCTCGCCGGCGTCCTCGAGTCGGGCTTTGCGAATACCAAAAACACCCGCCATTCCCACCTCCGAATCGTGTCACCGGGCTGCCGCTTTGGCAGGTTCGAATGGACGTGATGACAAGCCCTTCGAGCCAATATTTTTATTCAAATTTGCTCTCAGATCGCCGGTTCTCGGGGAAAGCCGAAGCTCGATCCCTACCCTGACGGTTCTATCAGCGCATCGCCCACGCCATACCGTCCGGCCCGTCTCCGGCGAGAATGTGGCCGACCACAGTCAGTGAACCGAGGTCAATGACGGCCACGTAGTTATCGGGGGTGCAGGCGACGAAGGCGCGCGAGCCATCGGGCTCGATGACAATGCCAGCCGCACCATGGCCGATAGGAACTCGCTTTACCTCTTCCCGGGTGCGCGTGTCCAGGACAACCAGATCGGGCCCGCCGAGGCTCGACACAAGAACGCGGGTCCCATCGGGAGTGAACTTCAGGCGATTGGCTCCGCGAACGTTGGCGCTGAGAGTTTGGATAACGCTCTTGCTCGCCTGGTCGATGATGGAGATCGTGCCGTCGCGCGCGTTCGCTACCCAGATTTGTTTGCCATCGGGAGACACATCGAAGCCCTCTGACCCATCTCCCACCCGGACCACCACCTCGTTCCAATCGGTCCGAGGACCGGGACCGCCAGGACCGTTCGGCCCCCCGGGACGGGCGCCGCCGGGTCCAGGGGCAGCCCCCGCAGCGGGCATGCCGGGAGGGGGCGGAGGCATCCGCAGCAGTTCCTTATCGATGATGCTGACCGTGCCAGAGCTCACGTTGGTCGTCACAATATGCTGGCCATCCGCTCCCACATAAATCATGTGGGTGCGATTTTGCCCGGTTCCCAAAATCCAGTCGACACGCTTCGCCGCGGGATCGTAACGTCCGATCGCCTTGGCGCCTTCCGCCGTGAACCATAGCTCTCCGCCGACAAAAGTGAGCCCATGCGGACCGGATAGAGGACCGAGATCAATGGACGGCAGAGCTCTGCGCCCTATCAGATCCACCACTGCGAGCGTGTGATAAGCACCGAAGCCGTAGTTGGACACGTAAGCCGTCGAGCCGTCGCTCGAGGCAATGACCTCATGCGGATCATTACCCACTGGAACCTTCGAAACCACCGCGAGGCTTGTCGGATCAACGATGGCGAGAGTCTGACCACCTTTTGAAAGTACGAGGAGCGAGGCGGGAGCGGAGTTCTGCGCGGCCAGGACTCCAGGAGTGCAGAGCGCAGCCAGCAAAGCAAAAGCAATTTTCATGCCTTGAGAATACGCTACAGGATCACTCAGAAAGAAGTGGATGCTGGCAGGGTTCGAAAAAAATGCCGGGAGAAGCCGGTTGCATCTGTCGAGGTCCGTCCCTGGTCGGTTGAATCCCTGAACAGAGGCAGCGTGACTGACCGCAAATCCCCCGGCGCCTAGCAAGGTTTGACGAACTCGACTATTTTTTCCGGCCCGGATCGTCGTCGGCGTTGATGTAGTTGAATTGCACCGGTGACATGCCGTGGATCTGGACCACGACCTCGCCATTGGCCATTGCATAGTGGTGCATATCGGGATCGAGATAGGCGAAGCTGCCCGCCGGAAAGGTCATCATGCTGCTCTCGTCAAAGCGGTCCCCCATCCCGACTTTGAACGATCCCGAGATCACGGTCACGTTCTCGCGCCGGGGATGCCAATGCGGCGCGATGCGATATCCGTCGGGCATCTTCAGACGCACGGTGTAGTCCCCGCTGGGTGCGAGCGGATTGCCTTCGAGCACAGCCAGTTGCGCTCCCGGCGGGATAAATGAAGGTACTGGACCGTATTGCATTGCATCCGGTGTAAACGCATTGTTCGGCGTGGAGGCCGAAGCCGCCATAACCCCTAGGCTGCCCGGTTGCCTCATGCACCATATGCCTGCTAGTAGCGTTACGATCAGACCCAGATTCCGTTTCATGAATGTTCTCCTCGATCTCGTCATTCGACTGATGGCAAGACACTATCAAGTGCTTTCCGCGAGTTTTCAATAAGTCCAGAATAACTTTTGTATATTTTTGGTATATCGTCGTAGACTATTGGCAACTATGGGTTTATCCATCAAGGTGGCGTCTCTGCAGAGTTCGAGATCGGCCGATGTGGAGCTCGACCTGGGTCGTTACGAACTGCGCCGCGTGGGTCGCAGGGTCAAGCTCGAGAAAAAACCCATGGAGCTTTTGATTTTCCTGGTTCGGCGACGAGAGCAATTGGTTTCCCGGCAAGACATCATGGCCCAGCTCTGGCACTCGGACCTGTTCGTTGACACCGAACGGAATATCAACAACATCGTGCGGAAAATTCGCCGGGCCCTGGGGGACCACGCGGCGACGCCCCGTTTCCTCGAAACGGTGATTGGCAAAGGCTATCGGTTCATCGGACCCATCCGCGTCATCAGTCCGCTCTACCCCAGTACCGAGTTACGAGAGGGCGCAGGCGACAACCCGCCTTTTCCAGACGATGTGACGCGGCGGGCGGACCGGCCCTCGCTCGTCGTGCTCCCGCTTCGTATTCTCGGGGGGATCGAGGATGATAAGGGCATTTGCTTCGGTTTTGCGGATGCCTCGGTTTCGCGCCTGGCAAATCTGGAGGGAGTGGATGTCCTGCCGATTTCCACGATTTTGAATCTGCCCGCAGGGGCGACGGTGCCCGAAATTGCGTCGCGGCTGGGAGTCCGGTTTGT
>PKYX01000192.1 GCA_003132825.1 Acidobacteriaceae bacterium | reverse complement strand
TTTGCGATCTGCTCCACGAGGTCTCTCATTACATTTCCTCCACAGGTAGCTGGACTTGAGCGCGCCAATTCGCTCGAGTAAGAGCTATGAACTAGAGATACACCCTTCCCTGTGGTTGCGACGTACTAGGCAATCTTCTGGTTACGAAGAAAACTGCGGACTGTGTCGCTAGGCTGCGCGCCGCATCCGAGCCAATATTTGATGCGGTCGGCATTGAGTTTTACTTCGGCGGGTTTCTTTAGCGGATCGTAAGTCCCGACAATTTCTACGAAGCGGCCGTTGCGCGGGCGAGTCTTCTCGGTGACGACGACGCGGTAGAATGGCCTCTTCTTTTTTCCAATGCGTGCAAGACGAATCGTTACCACTTCAAATTCCTCCTATTTCGAATCACGCAATTATAGCGAATCCGATGGGTTTACCCTAGCGCGAATTGCAGCGTGTTTGCTGCGCGTTCCGCCGCGCATTTGGCCCACTGCGAAGAGTGCCGGGCTGTGAAAGCCGGGCGCTACAAGTGCTGAATCGGCGCGCCTGCCGGTTCAGTTATGCTTCAAATATCGGCTCAGGCTTCGCTTCACGCCTTGCTTCAAACTGGCGGCTTCATTCCGGCGAATTTGCCGATGCCGCGAATTTTGCTCTTGGCGAGGTTGCCGTACTGCTTCAGCATGCGGCGCATGTCGCCGTATTGCTTCAGGACTTGATTCACTTCCTGCACCGAGGTGCCGCTGCCGCGCGCGATGCGCTTGCGGCGCTTGCCGTCGATCAGGTTGTGGTCGGAACGTTCGTTCGCCGTCATGGAGTTGATGATGGCTTCGACGCGCTTGAGCTGCTTGTCGTCGAGATCAACGTCTTTTGGCAGCTTGGCGAAGGGGCCAATCTTTGGCAGCATGCCCATCAACTGTTCGAGCGAGCCCATCTTGCGGATCTGACGGAGCTGATCGCGAAAATCTTCGAGCGTGAAATCGTTTTCGCGCAGCTTGCGATGCATTTCGCGCGCTTGCTTCTCGTCGATTGTTTTTTCGGCTTTTTCGATGAGTGTGAGGACGTCGCCCATGCCCAGGATGCGCGAGACGATGCGGTCGGGATGAAATGCTTCGAGCGCATCGTATTTTTCGCCGACGCCCGCGAATTTCACCGGCGCGCCTGTTACTTTGCGGATGGAGAGCGCCGCGCCGCCGCGCGCATCGCCATCCATCTTGGTGAGCACAATGCCAGTCAGCGCCAGCTGCTTGTGAAATTCTCCCGCCGAGTGCACCGCGTCCTGGCCGGTCATGGCGTCGGCCACGAACAGAATCTCCGACGGATTCAGCAGCTTCTTCAGCGACTGCATCTCGTTCATCAGTTCGTCGTCGATGTGCAGGCGGCCGGCGGTGTCGACGAGTACGTAGTCGGTCTTGCGGGCGGTCGCCGCTTGCAGAGCGTCGTAGAGAACGGCGGCCGGATCGCCCCCGGGCTTAGTGCGTATCACTTCGGTCCCGGTGCGTTCGCCCCAGACTTCGAGTTGCTCGATCGCGGCGGCGCGAAAGGTATCGGCGGCACATAGCAGAACTGTCTTTCCGCTTGATCGCAGTACCTGCGCCAGTTTGCCAATGGTCGTGGTTTTTCCCGTGCCGTTGACCCCCACGACCAGAATTACCCAGGGGGTGCCGTCCACCCTTTTGACCGGCCGGTTGTTCGCCGCCCGGAGGATGGCCAGCAACTCTTCTTGGAGCAGCCGCTTGAGCTCATGCCCGTCTTTGATCTGTTTACGGTCCGCCTTTTCGCGCAGCTTTCCCAGGACCTCGTGCGTGGTGGCGGTGCCGAGGTCGGCGCCGAGCAGGGTGGCTTCCAGGTTGTCCAGCGTGCCGCGGTCGATTTCCTTGCCCAGAGAGACGACGGATTCTATGCGTTCGGCGAGGTTCTCCCGAGTGCGGGTGACCGCCTCTTTCATGCGATCGAGGAAACTCGGTTTCTCTTCCGTACTGCCGAAAAGGGTCTGAATCATGAGAGTTTCTGAGACGGTCGGTGTCGACACTTCAATTATAGCGGCAGGCGTCGGGGCAGAGCAGGGCCCGGAGAACGCAGACTTTTCCCAAGGGAAGACGAATGCGATTGTCGGTTAAGCTGGCAAGCCCGCCGCAACCACAGTCGAAGCCGGTTCCGCCTCCGCCGGCCGTGTCGACTGGGGGGGGGCCGAGGTCGCTGGAGCGGGCGCTGAGGAACGCGGGATGCGGATTTCTCCGCGCTGATAAATCGCAGTCAGGGCAGCCACCGCGGCCGGATCAAGCCGCTTGCCGGACAGGTTGTGAATGATGCGGAGGGCTTCGAGCGGGTCGTGCGCCTGTTGGTAAGGGCGGTTTGTGGTCAGCGCGTCGAAGGTGTCCGCCACGGCGATGATGCGCGCTAGCAGGGGGATCTCGTCTCCGTGCAGGCCATGCGGATAGCCGCGCCCGTCGAGCGACTCGTGGTGCAGTTCGATCCCCGGAATCATGTCCTTCAACTGTGCCACCGGGCGCAGGATGTTGGCTCCCTTGGTGGTGTGGGTTTTCATGATCGCGAACTCTTCTGTAGTCAGCGCTCCGGGCTTCTTCAGGATGAGGTCCTCGATGCCGATCTTGCCCACATCGTGCAGCTGGGCGGAAACCCGCACTACCTCGGTGGCGTCCTCGGACAGGCCCATTTCCGTCGCGATCATCATCGAATAGCGAGTGACGCGGTCGGAATGACCGCGGGTGTAGGGATCCTTCTCGTCGACCGCTCCGGCCAGCATCTGAATGGAGCCCATGAAGAGCTCGCGGTTCTGATTGACGGCGCTCTTGAGGTCAAGGACGAACTGCTCGAGTTCCTCCGACATGGTGTTGAAGGTCGACGCCAGTTCTCCGATTTCAGTGCGACTCTTGAGATGAACACGCTGCGAGAAATCGCCGCGGGCAATGGCGCGGCTGGATTCGGTCAAGACTTTCAGCGGGTGAGTGATCAGGTGAGCAGCGTAAACGCTGATCCCGACGCTAAGCAGAACCGCGAGCAACGCCAGCAGGCGGGCGGTATGCTGCATTTCAAAGACGCTGCGATAGGCCTCGTCGCGCGGTTTTTGCACGACCACGGCCCAGTCTAGGTTGAGGACCGGGCTGTAGGTGCCGAGCATCCCGATCTCGGTCTTACCCTCGTGCAGGGTGAAATCCCGCGTGGCCGCGACCAATTGCGCTTTGCTGCCTTGGTCGACAAAGTTCTTCACAATCTCCAGATTCGTCATGTCCTGGCCGGTGACGTATTCAGAATCGGCCCCGGCCACCAGTCGTCCGTCGCTGTCGACCACGTACGGAGTCAGACCGTTGCGTTCGACCTCCTGCAGGCGGCGGATCAAAAATTGCAGATCCACCACCGTTCCGATCATTCCCAGAAATCGGCCGCTGTAGGTCACAGGCGTGCTCACCAGCATCACGGTGCGTGCCGCGTGGCCATTCCCGATCACGAGCGCAGGGCCGTTATAGCTGCGGCCCTCACTGGCAGCGGCGAAAGAGCGCTGCAGTTCCCGCTGCAGGAAGACGTCGGGCGCAATGCGACCCGCCGAGATGCCTTTGGCGTCCGAATTTAGCAGGGTGACGTAGGCCAGGTTGTCGGAGGAGGAAACGAAGTTTTCGAGCAGGGCACGCAACTCGGGCGCTTCGACATTGTCCCCTGTCAGGTCGCCGCCGCTTGAGACCTGCAAGGCCGACGACAAATTGGCCAGCATCATGCGCAGGGATTCCTGGCGCTGCGAGATGTCATCGGCCAGCGAGCGCGTCACGGTATTCTGCAGCAGCCTCTCATTGGTGATGAGCCGGTCGCGATTGATCGCCTCCACCTTGGCCGAGTAAAAATACATGGGCACTACGCTGATCAGGATAAGGACACTGAGGATGACGTAGAGAACGGGGACCCGCGATGGGATGGAGAACTTGAATGACAAGATGGTCCCACATCACCGTGCTGCGCACGGCCAGAGTGCTAGGTGCTCTGAAAAGTTTACTGTGAGCGTGGACCCGAGGGCCGCGAGATTGCGACCGAGAGCGGTTACGAAAGTACCCCGGAATCGAATCGTTAGTCAGGCATTCGCGACCAGTCCGGGATTGACAGCCGTCCGCCTATCCAGCCGAACCTCGCGCGGCGGGCCGGCGGGGCCTAGGAGTTGAGACCAAAACTGTGGGAAAATGCGGGTCAGATTTCGCTCTTGGCACTGCGCGTCATCAGGTCATGAATGGCTTCCCCTGGCGACTTGCCCTGATGCAGGATGGCGTACATCTGCTCCGCAATGGGCATCTCGACTCCGCGGGCGCGGGAAAGGCCAACCGCGGCGTGGGTCGTGAAGACGCCTTCCGCGACGCTGCCATGCATGCCGGCCAGAATCTCCGGAAGCTTACGGCCGCGGCCCAGTTCGACCCCCACTCCGCGGTTGCGGGACAGTCCGCCAGTGCAGGTCAGCACCAGATCGCCCAACCCTGCGAGGCCAGCCATGGTTTCCTGGCGTCCCCCACAGGCGACCACCAGGCGCGTGATTTCGGCCAAGCCGCGGGTGATGAGAGCGGCGATCGAGTTGTGGCCCAGTCCGAGTCCGTGGCAGACTCCGCTGGCGATGGCGATGATGTTCTTCAGCGCTCCCCCCAACTCCACGCCGACGACATCGTCGTTGGTGTAAAGGCGGAGGCGAGGATCGCTGAACTGGCGCTGCACGGTCTCGGCCAGTTCTGCATCTCGCGACGCGATGGTAAGAGCCGTCGGATCGCCTCGCGCCACTTCCATGGCAAACGAGGGCCCACTGAGCGCGCCGATGCGGGGCGCGAAGCCGCCCTCCGATCCGACTACCTGCGAAATCACTTCGGTCATTCGCAGAAGCGTGGTTTCCTCCAGGCCCTTGGTTGCGCTGACGAACAGCATGTTCGGGCTCAGGTGCGGACGCAGGTTCAGAAACAGACCTCGACAGTGCTGCGAGGGCATGACGCTCACCACGATGCGGGCTTCACCGACCGCCTCTTCAAGGTCTCCGGTTGCCGAGACGCAGTCGGGGATCATCTGGCCGGGAAGAAACTGCTGGTTGATATGGTGGGTGGCAATCGAATCGCGCACTTCCGGTTCGTGCGCCCACAAGCGAACGTGATGGGTGCTGTTGCGTCCCAGAGCGATCGCCAGGCCGGTTCCCCAGGCACCGGCACCGATGATAGCGATCTGACTCATCCGCGCCTCCCTGGGAAGCGGTTCTCGGTTCTGGCGAGTAAGCGCCGAATGTTGTCGTGATGTTTGGCGACAATGAAAATGGAAGCTGCCGCCATGCATAGCAGCATCCCGGGAGTTGCCTGGCGGTCATCGAGCGCCCAGGCAATCAAGGGCAACGAGGCGACGGCGATTATCGAGCCCAGCGAAACATAGCGGAAGGCGGCCACCAGGGCCAGAAAAATGGCAACCGCCACCAGGACGCTCTTCGGCGCCAGAATCAGGAATGAGCCGAAGCCAGTCGCAACCCCCTTGCCCCCGCGAAACTTCAGCCACACCGGAAACACGTGACCGAGGATGGCCGAGAGCGCGGCTACGCCGGCAACCATGCTGGTATCAGGATAAATGGCCCGCGCCAGGGCGACCGCGGCCAGTCCTTTCAGTGCGTCGAGGAGCAGAGTCAGCAGGCCGAGGCCGGGCGAGGAGCGGGCGACATTGGTGGCGCCGATATTACCGCTGCCGCTCTGCCGGACGTCCTGGCCACGGAAAATACGCACCAGGAGGTAGCCGAAGGGGATGGATCCCAGCAGGTAGCTGAAACCGGCGGTGAAGAGAAATGCTTTCATGGGTGGCTGATTCGCCTCGCGGCGCTACCGTAAGGCAAAGCGCGCGATCTTGGCATACTGTGCTCCGCCCCGCAACAACTGGCTCTGATACAGAAAGAACTCGCGGGCCGTCATGGTACCAAACTCGGGAGCGGCCCCGACTGCCAACTTCTCCTGCAAACGCTGAAAGCCCGGATTGCGACGGTCGCCCTTCCGCCAGCCTGGCGCCCCGGAGCCGCTGGCGCCTCGCGCCAGTGTCAGATGCGGGGTGAAGCGATGTTCCTCTCGCGGGATGCCGAGGGCGGCCGTGGCCTCCTCGACCGCCGCAGCCAGAGAGCGGAGCTCGGGACTGGCCTCGATGCCGAGCCAGAATACCCGGGCCGCCTGGGGGCTGGGGAAGAAACCGCAACCGCGAAACGCAACTTCGATGGATGCAGCCTCCATGGACGACAACGCCTGCTTGATCTGCTCGACGGCATCCGCCGGTTTTTCGCCGATGAACTTCAAGGTGACGTGGGTAGACTCGGGCCGAACCCAGCGAGCCTCGGGCGCAAATTCCCGCACGCCATCGAGGTAACGCGCAATGCGCTGGCGGATGGCTTCCGCGAGGTCGAGGGCAATGAACACACGCATAGCGGTGATTGGTCCGCAGCCGTCAGTCCGTCGGCGCTCCGCCATTGCTAACCCCTAGGGAACGATGACGACGATGACGAACGAACTGCCTTACATCATTTTCCTTCTCACCATGTCGAGGGCCTGTTGCGACGAGAACCAGCGAACGCGGTCGCGGTCTCCGGGGAACTTGCGCTCGATCACCTCGGTCTGTTCTTCGCTGGCCAAAGCGTGGAATACCAGCCCCACGGGTTTTTCCGGAGTGCCTCCGCTCGGGCCGGCCACTCCGGTGATGCCAACCCCGAGAGTCGCACCGGACCGCCGGCGAATTCCCTCCGCCAGCGCCACCGCGACCTCGCGGCTCACCGCGCCGTGAGTGTTGATCAGTTCGAAGGGCACATCGGCGAAAGTGCTCTTTAGCGCGTTGGAGTAAACCACTGTTCCGCCGAGAAAATAGCGGGAACTGCCGCTGATCGAAGTAATCCGCTCGGCCAGCAGACCTCCGCTGCAGGACTCCGCGACTGCGACGGTGGCGCCGCGCATCTGCAGATAATAGCCGGCGATTTGTTCGAGCGATTCGCCGTTGTCGGAAAAAACAAAATCGCCAAGCTCTTCCTCGAGTTCTTCCACCAAACGATCTACCCGCTGCTGCGCGGCTTGGAGGGATGCGCCATGCGTCCTCAAATGCAGTTGGACCTCGCCCCTTCCCGCGAGAATCGTGGTCTCGACATCGCGCGCAAGTTTATAGATGGGAGCCACGCGCGCGTCGCACTGCGATTCGCCCATCATGGCGATCTTGAGCACGCGGGTCGCGATGAATTGCGGAGGTAGTTTGGCGCGCAGGCGCCCCATACACTGTTCGTCAAAAACCGCCTTCATTTCGTGCGGGGGCCCGGGTAACAAAAGGATGATCCTATCCTGGTCTTTGTACTGCCCACTGATCCACTGTCCGGGCGCGGTGCCGCCAGGGTTGGGCAGGACGGTTGCACCCGTGATCACATCTCCCTGTTTGGCATTGTTGGCGGACATCTTCCAGCCGTGCGCCGCGAACCGGCGCTCGATCGAGGCTACGATTTCCGGGTCGCGGTGCAAGGCGAGTCCCAGCGCATCGGCCACAGCTTCCCGCGTCAGGTCGTCCTCGGTGGGCCCCAAGCCGCCCATGAAAACCGCAATATCCGCGCGCGAGAGGGCCAGAAGCGCCGCGCCGGCGAGGTGTTCGGGGTGATCGCCCACGATGGTTTTGAAAATCACATCGACCCCCAACTCGTTCAGCTTTTCCGTCAGATAGAGAGAGTTGGTGTCCTGACGAAAGGGAGTCAGCAGCTCCGAACCGATGGCGATGATTTCGGCGTTCACGCTAGCAGTCTAAACGAACCCCAGGGCCAGAGGAACGCGAGCGGCGGCCCGAGCTCTACTCGGGAATCAGCGGGAGACCCTGGATATTCCACGAAAGGTGGTGCACGGCGCCGGTCGTTGCCAGGATCACGGAGCGGCCAGGAGCAAATGCCAGACCAACCAGGCCCTGCCCAGCCACCTCGAGCGAAGCCTTGGCGGGGCCCGAGAGCTTGACTATGCCTCGTTTGCCCGCGATCGAAGCGGCGGTATACAGGTTGCCGTCGACGTCAAAGGCCAGTCCCTGCGGGCGCCCCAGCCCGCGGTAGAAATTTGAGACGGTGCCGTGCGAATCGATCTTGTAGACGCTGTCATAGCTTGAGGTCGTTGGCCCGGTGACGAACAGGTCGCCCTGCGGGTTGAAAGCTAGGTGGTACGCCGAAATGCTCGGTTCGAGCGTGGCAAAGACGAAGGTCTGGCGATCCGGCGCTATCTTGAAAATGGTCCCGCTGCGATCCCCGACGTAGAGGTTTCCCACGCGGTCGAAGGCGATGCCGGTTGCGACCCCCATGCCCTCGGCGTATGAGGTCATGGTGCCGTTCGGAGCCACGCGGTATACCGTGCCGTCAAAGCGCGACGAAACGTACATCTGTCCCGCGCGGTCAAATGCGATGCCAGTGGGGTTCATCAGTTCAGCGACAAATGGCTTGACGTTGTAATTGGTGTCAATCTTGTAGATGGCCACCGGAACCTTCTGCCCGCGNNGAGGTTCTCGGCAATAGGCGCGGCAACCTTGATCTGATGCGGGTTGCTGGTGTAGCCGTTGGCAGAGACGACGACCGGCCCCGAGGCCGCACCGGGGGGGACGCGGGCGACCAGGAAATCGTCCGCGCTGATCACCACCCCTCCCTCGATTTCGCCGAAGCGAACGCCCGGCCGGTGCAGTTCCTGGGGACGCAGTCCGCTGCCCATGATGCGAACCTCGCCGCCCGGCAACGCCGCATCGGGAACCACGGATTCGATGCGCGGGTGGCCGTTTACGTTCTTCCTGCCTAGCAGGCGCTCGGAGATTCCCATGGGTCCCAACTCTCCCGGTGGTTGATCAACGTTGACAGCCTATCGCGGCAAAAGGCCGTAGTGCAGCAGTATGTGCATGCCGGCCAAAGCATACAGCCCCGCTCCCACGTCGTCGATCACGATGCCGGTGCCTTCCGGAAAACGTTCGAGGCTCCGGACCGGGGGCGGCTTCGCGATATCGAACGCTCTAAAAAGTATAAAGCCCAGCAACAGAGATTTCCACGACACGGGAATCCAGATCAATGTGATGAGTTGTCCGGCGACTTCATCGATCACCACAAACTGCGGATCCTCGAGGCCGGTCGCCCGGGCGACCCGAGTGGCGGCAGCAATGCCTGCTGCGACCGCCAGAGCCGCAAGCCCCATGATAACCGCCGGCTGCATACTCGGCGCGATCCAGCGTGACGCCAGCCACCAGAGGAGCACCGTGGCGGCCGAGGCCCAGCTTCCAGGGGCTGGCCGAAGCAGTCCGGCGCCGAAAAAAGTGGCAACGAGAGTCGCCCACAGCGGGGCATGCGGACGAGCGGCCGGAGAATCTCCCGAGTTGGTGGCAGAGGTCATATCCGCGGAGAGCAGCTCTTCGGACGCCGGCGCCTTGGCCGGCTCCCGTGACGGCAGCCCGCCGACCCTCATTCCTCTTCTCGATCTTCGGGCGAGCTCTCCGGGATGCCCTCGTCGGTATCCCGCAGCGGCGAAGAGACCACATAGGCTCCACTGGCCCACTTTCCTAGATCCAGCAGACGGCAGCGTTCACTGCAGAAGGGAAAATCGGGGTCGCGCTTGCGCACCAGTTTCTTGCAGATGGGGCAATGAAGGGTGAGTGGGCGCTTGCGGACCATGGATTGCCTACGAAACGATTCTTGCTACCAGATCGTAGTCGTGGGCTTCGGTGATCTGGCAGCGGTAGAATTCGCCGGGTTGGGGCTGCAGTCCTTCAGCGATGTCGCTGATCAATACTTTGCCGTCGATTTCCGGGGCGTGCATGGCGGTGCGCCCCTCGAGCAAGAGGTCGCTTTCCTCCGACGTGCCTTCCAACAACAGATCAAATTCTTTTCCGATGAAGGCCTTCTTCTTGCGTTTGCTGATGCGGCGCTGGATCTGCATCAGGTGCTTCCGGCGGCGTTCGATTTCGCGGGAGGGAAGTTTTTCCTCGAGCGAGAACGCGGTGGCGCCTTCCTGGTCCGAGTAGCCAAACGTGCCCATCCAGTCGAACTCGGCAGCGCGCACGAAATCGCACAGTTCTTCAAATTCTTTCTCTGTCTCTCCCGGAAATCCCACAATGAAAGACGTCCGCAGGGCAACATTGGGAATCGTGCGGCGCATTTTCTCAATCGAACGCAGGAAGATCTCCGCCCCCCCGCCACGCTTCATCCGTTTGAGGACCATGGGCGAGGCATGCTGGAGAGGCACATCCATATACGAGCAAATCTTATCGTGGGCCGCGATGGTTTCGAGCAGCCGCGCCGTAATCTTGTTGGGATATGCATACAGGAAGCGGATCCAGCGCAATGGCTCGATCGCAGCCAGGCGCTCAAGCAGAAGCGGCAGGCCATCGTTCAGGGCAAAATCTTCGCCGTAGCAGGTCGTGTCCTGACCAATGAGCGTGATCTCGCGCACGCCAGACCGGGCTAAGCGCTCCGCTTCAGCCACTACGGACTCGAACCGCCGCGATCGGAACTTTCCCCGCAACTGCGGAATGATACAGAAACTGCAGGGATGGTCGCAGCCTTCGGCGATCTTGATGTAGGCGGTATAGCGCGGCGTGGCCAATACCCGCGGAGTGGACTCGTCGTACAGATAGTTCGGCAGATCCGCAAGCGCCCCGCCCCAGTTCTCGCGGGAGAATCGGCCCTGCGCCTCCCGCGCGTCGCCCTCAGGGCGCGATCGCAGGATGTTGAACGGGGAATCTGCCAGGGGCGCGCGTGCCATTCCCGCCGCCTGGAGAATAGCTTCGAGTTCCCCCGTGCCGACCACGGCGTCGACCTCGGGGATGTCGTGGCGAATCTGGTCGCGGAACCGCTCGACCAGGCACCCCGCGACCACCAATCTTTGGGCGCGTCCGGAGGTTTTGTGCCGGGCCATGTCAAGAATGGCGTTGACCGACTCCTGCTGGGCGCTGGCAATGAAGGAGCAGGTGTTGACCACGATTACGTCGGCGTCCTCCGCCCGGGGGGTCAACTCCGCCCCGGCTTGTTGCAGCAGGCCCATCATGACTTCGGTGTCGACCAGGTTTTTTGGGCAACCTAGGCTGACGAACCCGATCTTTGGGGATGACGTCGAGGAATTCGACGCCGAGCCCTCGATCGCGGTCTCAGTGGGCACAGTAGGCGTCCGGTTGCTCATACGGTCTCTCGATTCTAACACCCAAACGACGGGAGCCATGCTTGGCCGAGCGTCCGGTTTGGCCCGCAAGCTCTGGGAATCCGGATAGATACGACACGGAAGTGCACCAGAACGTGTAATCCCACGGTGTGCACTTTCTTGCACACTAACGTGCTAATCTTAAAGAAATCTTAGATACGCTTCTCTGGCAAGGGGGAAAGATGGCGCGGAAAAGACTGGGGATCGTGTCGTTGGCGATGCTGACGATCCTGGCGGCGAGCGCCGCCGCGCAACAAAGCAACCAGATCGCCGGAATCTTTGGGCGGAGCTTCATTAGCGATCAAAGCGTCGCCGGGACGAGCCTGACGAACTCCAATGTTCACTTCGGGGACGGGCTCAGCTACGAGGGAAACCTCAGCCATTCCTTTTTTAATTTCGGCATCGCCGGTCTTTCGGTGGAACTCCCCTTTGTGTACAACCCCAGCACGAACGTGCAGTTTGGCCTCAACACGGTACCCAAGGACTTTCGGGCGTACTTCCTAACGCCTGCGGCTCGGGTGAATTTCTTCCCCGGCACCGCATTTTCGCCCTGGGTCAGCGTGGGGGCGGGTTTCGCCAGCTTTACCCCGAGCAATACTCTGGAATTCGGTGGCGTGAATGCCGTGAAGAGCAACACGAGCGCGGTGTTTGAGGTCGGGGGAGGCCTCGATGTGCGGTTGAGCGATCATTTCAAGATCCGCGGAGAAGTTCGCGACTTCAACACCGACGAGCCGCCCATCAACGTGAACGCGGGCAACCGCTACAATCACGTCTTTATGGGCGTCGGAGTGGTGTTCGGCTTCTGAGCCGGACTCCGCTCAGCGCCGAGTCGTGGTCACAATGCTTTGGTAGAGTTCGGGAAGTCGTCGGGCATGGTCGGCCGAACCTCCGAAACGGGCCCATTCATAGTCCTCGGTAAACCGTGCTACCTGTTCGCGCACCGCATCATCCTCAATACAACCAACGAACTCAGTGGGCGTCTGCTCCGGAGGCTTGCGCCACCCTTTGCGCGCCAGAGTGCTGAGCAGTCGCCCATACCATATCTCTGCCGCTCGCCCCGGTGCCTTCTCCGGATGGCCTGCCAACCGGCGATTGCGAATGGCCTCTCCCAGGCGCCTCGCATTGGCCAGCAGCAGAACGAGAACCACCCCCAATCCCGCCCCGGCGCTCCAGCGGGCCGGGAAGCCCGCCCAGGAAGAGTGCGCCCGGCGCACCGCCTCGAGCAGCCTCATGTAGCGGCGGATCGCCCGATTCCGCACATGCATAAACCAACGCTGGCTGGACTGAACCGTGCTCTGTCCCAAGGCCACCTGATGGCCGATGTCGTAGTCAATCACCCATTCCCTCCAGAACGACTCCATGGCGTCCACATAGAGCATGATCCGGCTCAAGCCTTGCGTCCGGTCTGATCCGGCTGGCGTCGGATCGAAACTCACCCAGCCGTAGCCGGGGAAGTAGNNTGCGAGGTGATGTCGTTGAATTCGCTCATGCGGAAGCCGTTCACGACCCGCGCCGGAATGCCCAGCGAGCGCAGCATGACGGTCATCGACGAGGCAAAATATTCGCAGTGGCCTTGCTTGCGGACGAACAGAAACTCGGCCAGTGGGTCGCTCGGGCGGGTAGTGGAGAGTTGCAGGGTGTAGCCAAAATGCGTGCGCAAGTAGTTCTCGATCGCAGCCGCCGTATCGTAGCTGTTCGCCGTCGAGGCCCGGATCGTGGTCGCGAGCAGGGGAATTCGGGGATCGAGTGNNGCGGATACGATCCCGAGGCGGTGCGAAGTTCAGCCGGGTTCGGGCGCGCGATATTCGAAGACGCCTGGTAGCTGTTCACCGGACGATCGCCGTCGGCGTCATAGACAGCCGCCCCGCTATCCATCGAAACCAGACGATAGTTGCCCTGCAGAGTTTGCGGGGTCAGGGCCAAGAAAAAGATGTTGCTCCCAACCGGTTCCATCATCACTCGGTAGTGAATCGAGCGGACGCCAACCACCGGCCGGCCAGCGGCCGCCAGATGGTCTTCCCCCAGC